>JBKJIP010000474.1:0-10010 GCA_046598515.1 Fimbriimonadaceae bacterium
CCCGCGCTCAGTTTCTACCGTGGTTTCGAAGTCGGCTTCGGACATCCCCTCGATCGTGGCGAGCAACTTAGCTTTCGACTCTTTAAACGCTGCGAGGACAACCGACTTTTCCTTGAAATCCTCCGGCGCTCGGATGTAGCCGCCAGTAGGCCATTCGAACGGCTCTTCGCCGCGAAGCGCCATACCGACATGGTCATTGACCATGTTCACTTCGTAGACGATGTCCGCCACCGTCCGTGATGTCGGACCGAAGCTCTTGCCGTAAGCCTCCTCGGGGAGAGCCCGGAGGTCGGCTAGAAAGATGTGGCATGCGCCTCGCAAGCCGGACAGGATTGGTTCTTTCACGTTCATGCTTAAAAACTACCGCAGACGGGCCACTCGTATCACGGTGTTCGTCCCGTACGGATAGCCCGTCGCGTGCAGGGTTAACTCGTCGCCGACAGCCTCGAACTTGAGCGATTCGCCGTTGTCCATCCATTTGGCTTCCTTGAAGGAGCCGGAAACTCCCTTGAACTTCCGAGGTCCCGCGCCCCGATGCTTTGGACCGTGAACTTGGGTGTTGCTGGTCGCGGTTAGATCGGTCACGAACAGGTACACCTCGTCATCCATCTTCAGCGCGAAATCGTCTTCTTCGGCGGTTACGCCGAACGCACGGCCCCGATACATGACGCCATCCTTGCCGCCATGGAGTTCGATCCAATCACCGACCCGAGCCAGGGCGGCGGCTTCAAAATCCGGGATTTTGCCGTGGGCTTCGGGCCCGATATTCATCAGTAGGTTCGCCCCCGCCCGCCGGGCGAAGCAGAGCTCTTCGATAACGTGAGCGGGAGAGAGGTAGTTGAAATCTTTCGTAGCTACGCCCCAGTGGAAGTTCATCGTGTGGCACATCTCCGCCGCCACATACTTCGGCGCACCTTTGCGATCTAATGGCGTTGGGCGGCCTCGCTCGAACGTGACGCTGTCGATTTCGGGATGACCGCCACGGCCCATCGCGTCGACACCCGTGTTGTTGATGATCAGGGCATCCGGCTGGTGCTTGCGGATGACCGCGTAGAGTTCGGATTCATGCCAGTCCGCCTTCGGCTTGCTCCAGTTACCGTCAAACCAGAATCCGCCGATCTTCCCGTAGCGCGTGCAGAGGAGTTCGATGCTGGAGCGCAGATACTTGTGATACCCCTCCCAGTCCTTCTCAAATCGGGCGTCATTCCAATCGAGGGTCGTGCAGTAGAACATCGGAACGATGCCTTCCGCATGGCAAGCATCGGCCAGTTCTCGGATGAGGTCTCGCTTACACGGAGTGTGGGTGACGTCGAGTTCGGACAAGCCGCGCGTGTCGTAGAGGCTGAAACCTTCGTGATGTCGGGTTGTGTGAGTCAGATACTTCATCCCGGCCCGCTTGGCCGTCTGCGCGAGTTTCTTGGCGTCGAAATCCTTCGCCGTGAAGGTGTTCATCAGCTTGAGATACTCCTCGCGCGGGATCTTCTCGGCGTTCTCCACCCACTCGCCGCGGCCTTCTTGGGAGTAGAGCCCCCAGTGGACGAAGAGGCCGAAGGCCAGGTTTTCGAAAGCGGCAATGCGCGGGGCGGGGGTGGGGATCGTTTGTGACATGGCTATGTTTGGCATGAGATGGGAGAGCGCGCCAGGCGTGACGAGGCCGGCGGCGCCAAGTTTAAGAATCTCGCGGCGAGTAGGCATTCGAGTTGCTCTACATCGTACTCGCCATCGGCCCTCTTGACCGATCTGTCAACATAGTCTCATGGTTTCCCATGCCGACTATTTGCTCATTGGAGGTGGTGTCGCCACTGTCACGGCTTCGATGGCCATCCGTGAAAAAGACCCGACGGGCTCGATCGCCATCGTTCGCGACGAGACTTGCGTTCCCTACGATCGGCCGCCCCTCTCCAAGGGCTTTTTGAAGAATCCCGAGGTCACGTTAGATGACATCTCCAGCAAGTTCGATAGCTTCTATCCAGACAACAACATCGAACTGATCCTTGGCAATCCCGCGGTATCGATCGACTCACGCACGAAGAAGGTTCTTCTGAAGGATGGGGCCGAGGTTGGCTATGGAAAGCTTCTTTTGGCGACCGGTGCCTCCGCCGTGCGGCCGGACATTCCCGGCGTGAACACGCCAGGCGTCTATGTCTTGCGCACGATGGACGATGGGGCCGCGATCCGCGAGCAATGGCCGAACGTCCAGCGGCTCGTGATCGTCGGTTCGGGCTATCTCGGCGTCGAGATCGCCTCCGCCGCTTCCGCCATCGGGAAAGATGTATCCCTTGTTTCGCGCGACCCCTACCCGTGGGGCCAGTTCGTGGGCGAGGGGCTCGGCAAATACATGGCCGGCTATCTGGCGGGCAAGGGTGTGGATTGCGTGTTTGGTGCCGAGTTGCGTTCAATAGAGCCGAGCCTGGTGGTGAAGACATCGACCAGGGACGTTTCCGGCGACCTCGTGATCTTGGCGACGGGTGTGCGTCCGAACGTCGAACTGGTCGCTTCGGCCGGAATCGATGGAGATCGTATTCGCGGCATCGTGGTTAACGATCGTCTCCAATCTTCGGATACCTCGATCTACGCGGCGGGCGACGTGGCTCATCTGCACGATACGGGGCTCGGCGACTCTTGGCGAGCGGAGCACCATCTGCACGCCAAATGGACCGGCACCGCGGCGGGTGCAAACATGGCGGGCGCCGATGAGCCGTACGGCAAGATCGCCTATTTCTGGACCGATTTCTTCGATCAGCACATGATTCTGCGCGGCTATCCGGGCGGTTCGAGAGCCTCGCGATTGCTGGGCGATCCATCGACGGGGGTTCTCACGGATCTGTATCCTTTCGAGGACGGAAGGCTAAGAATGGGCATCGCCTTGAACCCAGACGAGCCCAAGCTCGACGCCGTTTCCGACAAACTCGAGGACATGATTCGTGAGGGCCGAATGATCGATTCGATCCAAGAATCCGAATTTTACGGTGAACAAACAGCGTAGCCCGGCGTCAAATCTCGCTGAGCAAGAGAAACTCCTTTGGTTTGGCCCGCAGGCTTCGGTCGCGGGCCAATTTTTTGTTCTCGTGAGTGGTGAATGGTGAATGGTGAATGGTCGCCCGGGAAAGCGCGGCAGACCTTGGACCCTTCATCCCTGCCCACGACTCACAAATTTGCGCACCGAAACCGCGATATTTGATCGCCACCCTGGTTCGCCCATTCCCCATTCACGACTCACCATTCACCCGAACGCACGTGGTATCATCTCTCTTCGCGACACGTGCTCCGGTCGTCTAGCGGTTTAGGACATCGCCCTCTCACGGCGAAGATCGTGGGTTCGAATCCCATCCGGAGTACCATCCTATTTTGAACCTGTTTTGACCTGTTCGACCGGATGGGATTCGAACTTCTGGGTTCGAATTAGGTCGACACGAACGAACGCTACGTTTTGATTCATTGGCTGGGAGGCATATGCCACTTACCAGGCCAGAGCCCTTCGAGGCAACCCTAAGAATTGCAGCCGCGCGCTGACACCGTATACTCCAAGGGTGCTCCTTACTGCCCTGGTAGCCATCACGGCCGGCCATGCGTCGAGCCATCTCTACGCAGACGATCCAGTTATTCAGTGGATCAGGTCTCGGGCCCACCCCCTCGAGACGGCTCTGGCCGAGTCGGGCTTCAAAGACATGGAAGCTTTCCGGGAGATCGTCGGATCAGCTCGGGTTGTCTCAATGGGGGAAGCGACCCATGGCTCGCGTGAAGTGAACCAGATGAAGCACAGGATGCTGGAGTTCCTGGTAAAGGAGAAGGGCTTTACGACCTTCGCCATCGAAGCGCCTTATGTGTATTGCATTCCGGTCAACGACTATGTGCTTCATGGGAAGGGAAACATCGAAGAGGCACTGAAGGATCAGGGTGTACTAGTCGGGGGGACGGAGGAGATGCAGGCGCTAGTGGAATGGATGCGCAAGTACAACGCGAATCCGAAGACCAAGCGGAAAGTCTCGTTCGCCGGCTTTGATCTTGGTTCGCCTCGGATCAACGGCCAATTTAGTCTGAGATACCTTCGCGAAACGCTACCCGAAGCAGCCGATCGTTTTCAGCCGTTGATTGATAAGCTTCCCCAATACGCGAGCGCGGAGGAACTGCTTAGTATGCCGCTCGAGGAAATGGCCGGCCATGTCAAGACGGCGACATCCTTCAAGGCGGTTTTCGAGAGAAATGCGGGGGTGTTGAGCCGCATGCTCGGGCCCGAGCGGTATGCGGACGCCTTGCAGTGTGCCGTGGTCACGGAGCAGGCCATCGTGAATTTCAATATGCTCCGGAACTACCCACTCGTTTTTCTGAACGGGACGGAAGCCGCGACAGTGGACGGCAAGCGCTATAGCTCAGGGTTCGACCAATCATTTGACTATCTCAGGGCGCTGGCTCCGAAACTTCCATTAGAGCCCTCTAAGGATCTCAAGGACCTCTTGGATGGATTTGCAAACATCAAGAACTTGGTATTCACCTACTTCACCTACTACAAGCCCGAAGACCGCGAGCTCATTCAGCAGCGAGTGAAGAAAGTTCTCTCCGATTCCGAACAGACCATTGCCACCGCGGAGGATAGAGAGACCACGCGCAAAGCGCTGGTGGATCTGGCCGCGCTCCTGCCCTTCTTGGACAAGTACGCGGTCAGAGATGGTGAGGCGAGCAAGAATTTGCTCTATTACCGAGATGAATGCCTGTCCAAGAACGCCCTGCGACTGCTGGAGCGAGGCGGGCCCCAGGCTGGGCTGATGACATGGGCTCACAATGGACACGTGGAGAAGGGCAGCGGTACGCGCACCCTCGGTGGAGCAATCACCAAGGCACTGGGAAGTCGACACCTCGTCGTTGGCTTCTCCGTGAATCGAGGCTCGCTTCAGGCGTTCGCCAGACCGGGAAGCGAAGCGGCTCAGAAATATGGGCCGGGAATCAAGGGCTTTTACTTTGCGCCCTCTCCCGTCGGCTCGCTCGATCACACACTTTCGCAGACCGGCATTCGGAGCTTCTTCGTCGACTTACGCGATCCGAAGGACGAAAGAGTAGCCTCATGGCTCGATAAGCCCCAAGTAACCCGATATGTAGATTCGGTCTTCGATCCCTTCTGTGACAGCATCTCCTTCAGGCAGCTCGCGCCCCGGAAGTCGTTCGACGTTATTATCTTCATGAACGAGACGACGCGGGCAATCCCAAACCGGAAGCAGCGCGAAGCCTTCAGAGTGGCGGACCTCACGCCGGTGAATCCCAAACCTCCAGGTTATTGAGCTTTTGCTCCAAGGTCTTCAGTTATGCCGTAAGAATGGCATTCCGGTTGGGCGTACGATTTCGCTGGATCGAGCCTGAAGACTCAATGCAGTTCTAAGCGCGTACACTTCGGTGTACCACGCCTTTTGAATCTCATTACGGTTTGAGGCCAGGAACAATTCGAACCTCGGGGAGCTAGGGGATTGGATATACACGCCTAAGATCACGCAATGTATGGCGGTCAGTCGCTTTCGGCGATCTCGCGCACTTTCGCCCGCAAACGGGCCACAGCGTCAGGGTCTAGTTCGACCCCCCGCGTCGCCTTCAGGACTTCCATCGACAGCCGCAACCTCTGGAGGAAGTTTCCGCATCGGAAACATCGGGCGGCGTGAGACACTGCGTACCACCGCTTAATCCCGGTCGCGCTGCCGTCCGCAACTTGCTGCAATAGCGCCTCCATCCTTTGGCATGGCGGTCCTTCTTCGTTGTGTCCCTTCATCTTTTTCCTCATGACGGTCGCAGGCTAGCTAGTCTTGCCTGGAGCATCTTTCGGCCCCGGAAGAGCCGCGTGCGGAGCGTGGCAGGCTGCAGTTCCAGAACCTTGGCCGCTTCAGCGTAGTCCATTTCTTCGACGTCGCAAAGCACGATCGGCATCCTGTACTCTTCCGGCAACGCGTCCAAGGCAGCCAGAATGACTTCGCTGTCCAAGCGCACTTCCACCCTCCTCCAAAAGCCCTCGTCAGAAGGTTCGGCCACGGCTTCGAGAGGGGTCTCTTGCCGGATTCCTCGACGGCGCAGCAACTGCAACCACTCGTTGCGGAGGATCGTGATGAGCCATGACCGCGCGTGACGGCCGTCGAATGTCGGCCAGGCCCGCGCGGCGTTGAGGAAAGTCGATCCGACCAGGTCTTCGGCGTCGGTTGAGTTCGTAGTCAGTCTCTTGGCGACCCGATAAAGCACCTCTAGCTCGCGCAATGCAACTTGTTCGAAGCTTTCACGCGGGCTGAGGTGATCCATCCGTCTCCGGTTAGTTTAGCTTCTGCACTTCCATAAATACAGCCTCGCCGAGCAGGACTTCGGCAAACGAGCACCAGATCTGTACCTTCTTAACGCTCTTGATGTTGGAAGGCAGCATGATCGACAAGTTCTTCTTGTCGCCCGCGATCTTGAGTTGCTTGAGGAGGTAGATGTTGCCTTCGCCGTCTACGATCTGCCAGTGGGGAGCAGGAGAGTTTGGCACTTCGAAGTCGCTGCTGAGCCTCAGCATCGTCTTTTCGCCCTTCTTGAATAGGACGGCGTGGCCCTTGTTGACCTCGACGCCCTTGAAGGCGCTAGTCTTGTGGTCCATTGCCATCTCCATGGCCTTCGAGCCAGTTCCGGGCTTCGCAGTCTGGGCCAGGGCGGCGGTCGGTGCTGTCGCGGTGACTACGACGGCGAGTGTGGCGAGGAGGAGCGTAATGTTTTTGTTCATGGTTTTCTCTTAGAGTTGTTTGTCTTTTGGGTCAGGGTCCGAGTCACCGGCCAGCCTCTTGGGCTGAGCGGAGATGGACATAGGCGACGATCTGGTTCTTGGCATCGACCGCAGCGATCGTGCGGTAGAGCCAAACGTCCAGTTTCTTGCTGATCGGAGCGCTCTTTGGCGACTTGCCAAGATCGACGAACGCTACGCTGGTTGGGAAAACTCCAGGCATAAGGGTCTCGCGTTTCACAAGGCGGAAGGCGATTGACTTTGAGGGGGCTTTGTCCCATTTGAAGTCAACAAATCGCTTCCCTGCTCGCTCGATGATGGACGCGCGGCCTGCGACCGAGGAATTGCCTTGGAACTTTCCAAAGGTGACCTCGATGGTCTTGGTCTGGGCCACGGCGAGCGCGGCAAAAGTGACGAGGGCGAGTGCGACGAGATTGCGCATGGCGATTAGCTCTGCGAGAGCGTTGCCCCTCCGAAGCCGACGTTGAACCGGGCGCACCAAATCGCGATCGACTGCACTTGGTAGGGCGTCGTTCCCACCGGGAAGCGATACTTTTGGTTTCCGATGTTGCCCTTGATCGAGCCGAGGTCGATGAATTTCCCCGCGTTCGTTCCCTTGCTGGCGTCTCTGTCCTTGACGAGATAGACGCGGACGTCGGGTCCGTTGGACGTTTGGAAGTCTTTCAGTTGCAGATAGAAAGTGCCGGCATCATTAACGACTTCTGCCGTTCCCTTTGTCTCATGGGCGTAGCCGGTGAAACTGCCTTTCTTGACGATGTTGCTCGTCGAAAGGGTCTCGTTGACGCTTTGGTTGACGAAGGCCAGCTCGGGCCGGAAGACGGCCCAGCCGATGATAGCGGCTGGAATGGCGATGGCGATGGCGATTTTCTTGTTTAGCACGATTGCGAGAGGCGTGAGTCTCTTCAGCGTTTCAAGTTTTTTGGTGGTGTTCGGCAGTTGGTCTGCCCCTCCACGTCTCTTTTCTGCGCGTCCAAGAAAAAGTCGAACGCAGTCCAGCGAGCCTCATTTCGCTCATTGAAATGAAAATTCTCTCACAGCTTGTACTTGCAATCGCAACATTGGCCACCTTGGCCAGCGCCCAGTCTAGGATTTACACGACCACGAACGACCCCAAGGGGAATGCGGTCCCGGTTTTTACGCAGAATGCCGACGGCAGCCTGAAGGAAATGGGAATGTTCCCTACCGATGGCAAGGGAAAGGATGGCGACATTGATGACCAAGGCTCTATACGAATCATGGGCCAAATGGTGCTGGTCTCGAACGCTGGCAGCGACCAGATCACCGTCTTCAAGAAGACAATGGCCGGCCTCTCAAAGGTAGGAACCTTCGCCAGCGGCATCCAATCCCCGATTAGCCTGACCGTGAGTGGCAACGTGCTCTACGTGGCCAACCAAGCCTTCGACGGCGGCACGCCGAACCTCTCCGGTTTTAAGGTCGGCATGGACGGCACGCTGGCGCCGATCGCTGGCGCGAAGATTGAATTCAAAAAGGGAGCCGGACCCGCGCAAGCTGAGTTCGGGCCGGATGGCAAGACCTTAGTTGTTACCAGTTGCTTCCAAGCGGCCAACTCTAGCCAAGTGAGCAGCTACCGCCTTCAAGATGACGGATCCTTGAAGATGGTTTCCGCCTTAAAGGTGGGTGACCCAAGCGGCGCCGTCGGATTCTCGTGGAACAAGTCAGGCAACTTTGTTTACGTGAGTAGCTTTCGGGGCAGCGCGAATGTCTCGTTCCAGGTCGGCGACGACGGAAAGCTGGAGCGTAAGGAGACCTTGATGGGTACCGAAACCGCCGCATGTTGGACGGCGCTGAGTCCGGAGGGAGACAAATTCTATGTAGCAAACTTCGTCAGCAACTCAGTGAGCACCTTCGCCGTCGCGATGAACGAAACGCTCGAGCTCGAAGGAAGGGCCAAGCGAGGAATGGTTTCCAGCCCAGACACCAAGGACATGATCGTCTCGGCTGACGGCAAGTTCCTTTACGTGTTAGGCACATCCACTCGCCGCATCGACATCTTTGCGATCCAGGCAGACGGCTCTCTCAAGCTGGCTCTATGCGGTTTTGAGCGGGTAGGCCGTATTCTTTGTTGGTGCGTGACACGGAGATTTTCGCCTCCTTGCTCGGCTTGACCGAGGACTGGAAGGTTTCGTCGGGTGACTTGGTCCTTGAGGAGTCCTCAGAGCGGATTGCTGTGGAGCATGTGGGTAAGTCTTGTTGCCCTGAGTGCGCCTCGGTTTGCCCTGTTTACGACCACGCCGATGAGCGTCTGTGGCGTCATCTGGATACGATGCAGTTCATGACGTTCGTTGCTTGCCGGATTCCGAGAGTGAACTGCAAAGAGCATGGAGTGAAACAGCTTTCGGTTCCGTGGGCGGGTCCGAAATCCAGATTCACGGAGATGTTCGAATGGCTTGCGATCCAGCTTCTTCAAGTGACTCGGTGCCAATCTCGGGCGGCTGGGATTCTTCGTTTGAATCCTGGCCAGGTTCATGATTTGATGCACCGGGCGGTCAGCCGCGGTCTCAGCCGGCGAGAGATGGGCACCGTCGAGCATGTATCTCTTGACGAGAAGAGCTTTCACCGTGGTCACGTCTATGGCAGCGTCATGGTGGACGTGTCCGGCAAACGGGTGCTGGATGTTTCCTTTGGAAGAGATGAAGCGGCGGCCCGCAAGGCGCTCGGTTCTCTTGCGCATGCCGAGGCCGTCAAATCGGTGACCATCGATATGCTCCCCGCCTACAAGAACGCAGCGATGGAGCTTCTCTCGGCCGACGTGATCCACGACCGTTTCCATATCGCCATGAACCTGAACAAAGCCGTGGACCAGGTCCGCAGAGCTGAAGTCAGGCGAGTACCGGCCCTTACCGGAAGCCGAAATGTCTGGCTCAAGAACCCCGAGAACTGGACCCGCAGACAAAGTGCCGACTTCGAATATCTGATGAATCTGGAGCTTCGAACGGGAAAGGCATACGCCCTCAAACAAGTGTTTCGCCACTTCTTTGAACAAGAGAGCCTCGGAGACGCCGAGCGCTTTTTCCTTGAGTGGAAAGCCGAAGTCGAGGCATCTGGACTCGCTCCCATGAAGCGCGTCGCAAAGATGCTTGCGAGAAACTTCGATGGACTCATGAACTACATTAAGCACAAGCTCACCAACGGCTATGCGGAGGCCGTAAACGGACTGATCCAGGAGATTAAAACCGTCGCAAGAGGGTTCAGACAGTTTGAGAACTTCAAAGTCGCCATCCTCTTCTTCTTAGGCAAACTCGACCTC
>JBKJIP010000006.1:0-5864 GCA_046598515.1 Fimbriimonadaceae bacterium
GAGGTCGAGTTTGCCTAAGAAGAAGAGGATGGCGACTTTGAAGTTCTCAAACTGTCTGAACCCTCTTGCGACGGTTTTAATCTCCTGGATCAGTCCGTTTACGGCCTCCGCATAGCCATTGGTAAGCTTGTGTTTAATGTAGTTCAGGAGCCCATCGAAGTTTCTCGTGAGCATCTTCGCGACGCGCTTCATGGGAGCAAGACCAGACTCCTCAACTTCGCTTTTCCACTCAAGGAAGAATCGCTCGGCGTCTTCAAGGCTTTCTTGTTCAAAGAAGTGGCGAAACACTTGTTTGAGGGCGTATGCCTTTCCCGTTCGAAGCTCCAGTTTCATCAGATATTCGAAGTCGGCACCTTGCCGAAGGGTCCAGTTATCGGGGTTCTTGAGCCAAACGTAGCGGCTTCCGGAAAGGGCGGGCACTCGCCTGACTTCAGCTCTGCGGACCTGGTCCACGGCTTTGTTCAGGTTCATGGCGATATGGAAGCGGTCGTGGATCACTTCGGCATGTGGAAGTTCTTCGGCCGCGTTCTTGTAGGCGGCATGCATGTCGATGGTCACGGTTCTCACCGCCTCCGGATGTGCAAGCGAGCCCAGCAGCTTGCGCGCCGCCGGTTCATCCCTTCCAAAGGAAACGTCCAGGACCCGTTTGCCGGACACGTCCACCATGACGCTGCCATAGACGTGACCCTTCTGAAAGCTCTTCTCGTCCAGAGAAACATGCTCGACGGCGCCAAGCTCGCGCCGGCTAAGGCCGCGGTTGACCGCTCGGTGCATCAAAGCGTGAACCTGGCCGGGGTTCAAACGGAGGATCCCCGCCGTGCGGGACTGGCAACGAGTCATCTGAAGGAGCCTTATGGCAAGGCACTCGAACATCTCCGTGAATCTGGATTTCGGACCCGCCCAAGGAACCTCAAGCTGCTTGACGCCGTGCTCTTTACAGTTCACGCGGGGGATTCGGCAGGCCACGAAGGTCATGAACTGCATGGTGTCCAGATGCCGCCACAGCCGCTCTTCAGCGTGGTCATAAACGGGGCAAGCCGCCTGGCACACGGGGCAGCGAGTCTTGCCCACATGCTCCACCACGATCCGCACCGAAGATGCTTCAAGAACCAAATCCACCGACGAAACCTTCCAATCCTCGGTCAAGCCGAGCAAGGAGGCAAAAATCTCTGTGTCACGCACCCGCAAAGAATACGGCCTGCCCACTCAAAACCGCATAGAGCCTTGGGATTCCTGTTTTCCCGGGAAATCGCGGACAATAGAACCATGTTGCTTTCGCTCATGGTTGCGGCGGTTGAGGATTTGCCGCTGAAGTCGCGGTTTATCACGATCGAAGACAAGACCCACATGCTGCTGAACCCGGAGTTTGTGGCGGAGGGAGCGGTGGATGCCAAGTGGAGCCCGGATGGCACCCAGCTCGTAGTCATTTGCGAGGACCCGAAGCGGCAGCCGACCGAGTTCACGAAGATCGAGCGGCAGACGAAGTTGGTTTTCTGGTCGATCAGCGCTCGCAGAGCGCTCGGCACATTCACTCTTCCCGTGAATCGAAAGATGGCAGAGCTGATGTGGGAGGGACCGAGTGGATCTCTGATTCTCGGAACGCTTGTTGAGATGGGGCCGCACATGAGCATCAGCCGTGTCCTGGTGAACGGGAATACTACTCCTCTGGCCCCCGTCGTTGGTGCCTTTAGAACTTCGGATAAGCGCAAGGGCGTTTTGGTGACGGTTCAGGAGGGCGGCAACCAGAGCGCCTACTTCATCCCGGGTGGACAAACGGATGCCGTGAAGCTATCCCCTCCCCTTGGCAGCGTTTTCCGCGGACTGCGCGGGGGCGATGACTTTACGGTCGCGGTGGGCGCGGGACGCAACGTCAAGGCAATGAACTACGATCCCTCCACCGGCAACTTCACCGATGCCCCGGAGCCCAAGCCGACAAGGCAGGTCTACACGCTAAAGGGTGATGGCATCAGCCGGAATCCAACATCACGACAGCAGCACAACCTCAGTTCGTTGTGGCTAGTGAACGATTCAGAATCCAAGTATCCGTTCGCCCTACTCTCGACGATCGGCACCAAAGGCGACTTCTCTGGCGCCAGCTTCGCGGCGTGGTACATCGAGTCCGGCAACCTGTTTATCCGCAAATCGAAAGTGGTGACGAAGCAGGAGATCGACGACGCGCTCGAGTGTGATGAGATGCAGCGGCTGATGTCGGAAACGAAGCAAGTGGGGACCGCTCTGCATATCTATGCGGCGGATAACGACGACGTCTTCCCGGAGCCGGACAAGATGCGCAATGCGATCATGCCGTACGCAAAGAGCGAGCAACTCTTAGCCGGGTTTGTCCCGACATACAAGGGCGCCCTGAAGTTGTTCGAGATCGCGGAGCCGGAGAAGTTGGTGATCGGCTACAAGCTCGGGGATTATGGGCGGGCGGTGGTGTATGCGGATACGCACACAGTCTGGGAATCCAATCGCCAGGGTGAGCGGAAAGGGTGCGAGCCTTGACGGTGCTGGTCCTCCCCTCTCCTTGATCGGATGTTCGTGCCGATTAGGGAGAGGGGCAGGGGTGAGGGTTCCGAAAGGTCGCAATCGGTGCCTTCCCTTTGCGAACTTTGCGTTCTTTGCGCCTTTGCGTTAAAAGGAGCCTCGCAATCAGAGATAACTGAGATTAAAAGGTCTCTTTAACGCAAAGGCGCAATGGGCGCGAAGGGAGACGCAAAGGGGCTGGTCGATGACACTCCAAGCATCCCGGACGACGCGGTACGAACCCCCGCATCCCACAATTGGCTTTCCCCCTGTAGGTCGGGGTGGCAAATGTACCCCGACATCCGGCCGCCGGTGAGCCGTCGGGGAACACCCTCACCCCTGCCCCTCTCCCAGCCCCTCTCCCTCCCGCGCACGAACATCGCGGCAAGGAGAGGGGGGACTCTACAGCATTTGGAACTCGGGCACTGAAGACGCGAGCCGCCAGAATGCTTGGATCGGCTTGACCGCCGTATTCGGCTTCGCAAAGGCGGCAAAGCCGCCGTTGGCCTCTATCGACTGCGCCATCAGCGTCTTCGCTTCCGCATTAACCGGGACGTCGAACCACTCGACGAGGAGGTCGACCAGACCCGCCGTATCCGACACGCCCTTCGCCTGAATCCTCTGTAGGATCGCGGCCGGTGTACCGGAGCCGGCGGTGAAGAGGTAGGTGCCGATCTTGTTTCGCTCGATCACGCTCGCGGTAGTGATCCAACCCGGGCCCCATTCCCAGCCCGCCACGTCGGGCGGGAAGAGGAGGTACATGCCTTGGCGGCGCATGATGGTCAGCAGGCCGCGGGAAACGTCCACCGCGCGCTTCTCCATCGGCTGCAGGCCGTTCTGCTTGAGGGCGCCGCTGTCGACCAGGATCTTGCCGACCCCGGCCTGGCGGGCAACGCCGATTGTGTAGTGAGCCGGGCTTTTGACGACGGACCGCGTCGCCTTCTCGCTCCAAAACTCCTTGGAGTTCATCATCCATTTCAGCACCGGCTTGATCTCGTACTTGCCGGCGACATACACCTTCGCCATTTGATCGATCAGCTTCGGATCGGGGTTCGGGTAGACGAAGTAGCTCCAGAGCTTCTTCATCAGGAACTTGGCGTGGGTGGGCTGGGCGACGAGGAGGTCCATCACGCCGTCGGCGTCGAAAGCGTCGGTTTTGCCGAGGATCGTCTTGTTCTTCTTGTCCCGAAGCGCGGGGCTGTCGGTGAAGACGATGATCGGCCGTTCATCTTCGATCGCCATTCGGAGCTGCACATTCTGGGGAATACGAGCGGCGTCGGGGAGGGCGTTTCGCAGCGACCAGCCGGTGAAGGCGCGGGTGGCCTCTTGGATGTCCTTCTCGGTGTAGTTTCCGATGCCGAGCGTGAACAGCTCCATGATTTCGCGAGCGAAGTTCTCGTTCGGGCGGCCCTTGATGTTCGTGTCGGTATCCAGCCAGCGGATCATGGCGGGATCGCGGGAGACTTCGCCCAGCATGGTTCGGAAGTTGCCCGCCGCGTGCTCGCGGAGGGTGTCCATGTAGCCGACGAGCATCGGCCCGTAGGTGACCTTGGCGCCGCTGACGGCGAAATGGTTGTGCCAAAAAAGCGTCAGATTTTCTTCGAGCGGGCGGGTCGTGGTGACCATGCGCAGCGCCCAGTAGGCCGCAAAGCGATAGGGGTCCATCTTGGGCTGCTCGTCCACCTTGTCATAGGCGAGGTTCCAGGGTCGGAACTCAGGAGCGGGCTCGACTTTCTCATAGTCGACGAGCCAATCGATGGTTCCCTTGACGCCCAGTTGTTCGCAGGCGTCGAGTTCGGCGGGGGTGACTCCGAAGGCGAACTTGCGGAGCAAATGAGCGCATTTTTCGCGCGTGGTCATGCCTACATTATAGAGGCGGACTACTCGACGGACAAGGGGAAGAATTGGATGACGGCATACGCCAGCAAGAGTGCCAGCGCGATAGAGCCCAAGATAAAGACCGACCGGTGAAGGATCTTCAACATTTCTTCCGACTCCGAGGAGGGGGTTTGGGTTCGTGAGAGGGCGTAAATCGTAAATTGTAAATCGTAAATCGACGAACGGGGAAAGTCCCGTTGTGGGGCGTGGGGTTCGTACCGCGCCTTTCCGAGAGTTTGGACTGCTCCTCATTCTTTGCGAACTTTGCATCCTTCGCGCCTTTGCATTAGAGCAAATCCTGAAGTTACGACCCTTCATATTTCCAAGGCTCCTTTTAACGCAAAGGCGCAAAGGGCGCAAAGGGAGACGCAAAGGGCTGGTGGATGAACTTACAAACGCCTGGATGAACTGAATGTCGGGGTACACGGCCACCCCCGACCTACAGCCGGTCCCCTCCCCAACGGTTCCCCCGCGCACAAACATCGCATGGGAACCAGGACATAACTACAAGTTGGTCACTTCGTCTACGCGCTCGGGATGGCGCCAATTGTGGGGCGTGGGGGTTTGTACCGCGCCATTCCATATGCTCGGATGACGAACATTCACGGAGAGGGGGAGGCTCTAGCCTTGAGTACCCTGCAGGTACGGGCTCCACTTTGCGCTGGGCGTGTGGGTTAGGTCGGCTACGCGCATGAGGAAGTAGCCCATGGTGTCGCCGAACTCGGCGAGGGTCAGGGTGTCGGACTTGCTCGTGGCGAGGGGGCTGACTTTGCCTACGAAGCCCCATTTGACGAGCTTCTCGAGCACGCCGCGGTTCTGGGCGCCGCGAGGAATGGCGAAGTGGTTGCCATCGAGTTTCGTTTCGCGTGGAGTGATCTTGAACTCCGGCTTGGTCATTTCGAACAGCCGGTTCAGGCCGCTCAGGATGAGGGCGCGGCTGGCGGGTTTCGTGTCTTTGGAAGCGATGGCGGCACTGGAGCCGGGCATGCCCAGCACCTTGCGGATGACCTTCTCGTATTTGTTGATCGTGAAGTTCACTTCGGAAATCCGCACCGGGGTGCCGCTTTGATTGCCGAGCGGACGGCGAGTGGCACGGCCTTCATTCTGGGCCAGGGCGCCCGCGCACAGCGCGGCCACCGTCAATACGATCGCAAACTTCCTCATAAACACATTTCTCGACCGGAAACCGGCCAAACCCCACTCTACTTACGGCAGACGGGTTCGCCAAGTCTCCCCGTTCCGACAACTTCGGTAAACGCAAAAGAATGTTAGCCGTTTTGCTCGATGCGCCCGGGGCTTTCGGGCACCACCTCCGCAACAGGCGCGGGACGGGCATCCGCGCCCCACATGGGGTTGCCCTTTTCTGATTCGGGTTTCTCCTTGCCGAACTCGAACGTCGAACATACGGCAAAATGAAAACAATGCGCCGTTGGCTTGCTTTGGGTTTGGGTTTGATGGTC
>JBKJIP010000101.1:0-11727 GCA_046598515.1 Fimbriimonadaceae bacterium
ACCCGGAACGGCGATCAACTTCACCTTGACGGCCACCAGTGCCGCGGGCAAGGTCTCCGGACGTGTCGTCGAAATCGAGAGCGGGATCGAAATCTGGAACGGCGTAGATATGACTACTCTCCGCCCGGAGAAGAAGAATGTCAACCTCGATGCCGATGGCAAGGCGACCTTGAGCCTAACTCCCGGCCGGGGTGGCAACTATGTCGTACAGGCCAGGCTCGTAGACGACCGAGGAAACAAGATCGGAGCGTCTGCCTACGTCTGGATCGACGGCGTGATCGAAGGCAATCCGGGGCCTTTCCCCTCCCTTACCATAAAGCTCGATAAGAAGGACTTCAAGGCCGGCGATAGCGCAAAGGCTATGATTCAGACCGACCGACCGGGCGGCACGGCCCTTGTCACTTTGGAGTCCAGTCGGATTCACCTGGTTCGCACGGTCAAGCTGGAAAAGAATGTCACGACGATCGATATTCCGGTCCTCGACGAGTATGCGCCGAACGTGGATGTGGTCGTTGCGTATATCAAGGACAAGCAGTTCAACGAAACCCGCAAGGACCTGAAGATCGCTTTGGGCCAGCGGGAATTGCAGATCGAAATCAAGCCGGATCGCGATAACTATCGCCCGGGCGAAACGGCGACGTTTGCGATCACGACCACGACCGAACAAGGGATGCCTGTGCCCGCGGAAATATCGTTGGGCGTGGTCGATGAGTCGATCTATGCCCTCGCCGAGGATAACTTCGACCTTGCCGATGCGCTCTATCCTTCGAAGTCGAACGACATCGAAACCCAGTTCTCTTTCCCCGAGCTGTATCTGGACGGCGGCGACAAGGCTCCAACCTCGGTCCAGGTTCGCCGCAAGTTCAAAGACACGGCTTTCTGGGCACCCACGGTGCTAACCGATGCCAATGGACAGGGATCCATTTCGGTGCCGCTCCCGGACAACTTGACCACGTGGCGCGCCACCGCGCGCGGCGTCACGAATCGAACGGAGGCGGGGCAAACCGTCAGCAAGGTGCTGGCGAATAAGGAATTGATGGTTCGGCTGGAAGGGCCTTCCTTCTTCGTTACCGGCGATGAGCAGGTGGTGAAGGCGGTTGTGACCAACCGCACTGGTCGCCAAGCCCGTGTGAAGGTTCAGCTCGAAGCGACGAATCTTACCGTGAGCGGTCAAGCTACGCAAGAGGTCGACGTTCCCGCCGATGGCAACGCCGCCGTTCAGATCACAGTCACTCCGCCAAAGTCTGGCGAATCCGCCTTGGTCGCGAAAGCGTGGATCGAGGGCGGAGCCAACGATGGTGTCGAGCAGAAATTCGAAGTGCGGCCGCATGGCGTCCTCGTTGACGACCGATTCGCAGGCGACACCAAGAGCGCTTCGCAGTTCAAGGTCAACCTTCGTGAAGGCGCGGACATGGAAACGGGCCGTCTGAAGATCAATGTCGCGCCGACCATCGCGTGGACCATGACCCAGTCTCTGGATTACCTGATCGATTATCCGTATGGATGCGTCGAGCAGACCATGAGCCGGTTCTTCCCCGCCGTCGCCGTTAGCGGCGCGGTCAATAGCCTCGGGCTTGGAAAGCCGAAGCGGGCGGCCGAGATTCCTGCCATCGCGGCGGATGGCGTGACGCGTCTCCGCGCGATGCAGAATTCCTCGGGCGGTTGGGGTTGGTGGGGAACCTCCGACGCAAGCCCATCCATGACGGCATACGTTCTCGAAGGACTCTTGAGAGCGAAGCAAGGCGGCTTCCGGGTGCCGGAGTCCATGACGGACAAGGCACTGGAGTGGGCCGACAAGTATCTCGCCTCCAAAGTCACACCACCGGAGTGGGCGGTCACGCCGCGAGAGACGTCTCTGTTCTGGACCCGAGAAACGGCGGATCGCGCCTATCTCGCCTCGATCGCGGTGCGATGGGGACACCCTGGTCCCGCCGGTAAGTTTCTCGCCACGGTGAAACTGGAGAAGGCTACGGCGGCCACGGCCGCGAATCTTGCCCTCGCCGCGAAGGGCCTCGGAAAGGACCCCAAGCCGGCGCTTGACAAACTTTCTTCTCTAGCACGTGTTTCGGGTGCCATCGCCACTTGGGATGAAGAATATTGGGGAGTCGAGACGACGGCCCGGTCTCTGTACGCCCTCGTCAGCGTCCAACCGACAAGTCCGTTGATTCCAAAAGCGATCCGCTACCTCATGGATAAGCGACGCGGGCAGTATTGGTACAGCACTCGAGATACGGCTTACACGCTCATTGCGATGAGCCAATATCTGTCCTCGACAAAAGAGCTTGTCAATCTCGACGGAGAAGTCACGCTCAAGATAAACGGTCAGGATATGGGTCGCGTGACCTTTAGCGCGGCGGGGTTGAACGGTCCGCCCACCGAATTCGAGGTTCCCCTGAGTCGCCTCCAGAAAGGGGAGAACACGGTGGAGCTCGTCCGATCCAATGGCGGCATCGTTTATTACGGCGTCGATCTGAGGCAGACCGTTCCGGTCGCGAACGCGGGTGCCAGTGCTCCTGGCTTGAACATCACACGGACCTATCGAAAGCTCGAGAGCAGCCGCCTTGAAGACGGGACGATGCGCTTCGGACCGGGTAAGAACTCCATCACTTCGGCCGATGCGGGCGACCTGATTCAAGTCGAACTGAAAATCAAGACTGACATTCGACGGGACTACGTGCTGATCGAGGATCCGATCCCGGCCGCGTGCCGGATCACCGATCGAGAGGACTTGCCGGAAGGCGAGACTTGGACTTGGTGGTGGGCGAAGTCGGCGTTCTACGATGATCGCGCCGCGTTCTTCTCCACCTCCCTCCCCGCCGGCGAGTCGGTGATTACGTACACGATGCGCGCGGAGATGTTGGGCAAGAGCACGGCTCGTCCGACGGTCGCCTACAACATGTACGATCCCGATCAGCGTTCGGTAGCTCCAGAGATCACCCTGGAGGTCAAGTGAAGGCCGTAGCACTCTCCGCGCTGGCGGTTCTTGCCGGGGGAGGTGTTCTGTTGGCGCAGGCTCCGCCGTCCAAGTCCCGCATCGCTGGTTACGTCACTACACTGCAGGGCCGCACGCCCAACCAGCGCCACAACGCCAAGCTCGCCCTATCCAAACTAATCGGATTCGAGCTCAAGGCGGGTGCGACTTTTTCGTTTAACCAAACGGTCGGAACTTGGACGCGCGATCTCGGATATCGCCGGGCGCCCGTCAGCTACAACGGCACCCTGATCGACGCCTGGGGCGGCGGAGTTTGCCAGACCTCGACGACGGTTTACAACGCGGGCCTATTGGCGGGTTTGGAGGTGGTCCAGCGGCATCCGCATCGTTTTGCTCCCAGCTATGCTCCTCCCGGCCGCGACGCGGCCGTGGCTTTCTCCGCGATTGACCTCCAGCTTAAGAACCCCTACGACTTCCCTTTGAGATTGAGAGGAGCGATCCAGGGCGACGACCTGCGGATCTGGTGGGAAGCCGCCGGTGGCAACGCGGAGAAAGTGCGGGTTGCACAGGTAGCGAGTGAAGTGCGATCTTATTCGGCGCCGAAGGACATCCAAGTGGAACGGCCCATCGCAGGGCAGGAGAAATCGGTTTACATCCGCAACGCGGGTAAAGCCGGGTGGGAAGTGGCCACATACCGCTTGACCGGTTCACGTCGGCAGCTCGTCTCTGTCGATTCGTATCCGGCGATGGACCGTATCGCGGAAATTCGGTAGGTCATCCGATTCAACGACGCTCACGGATGAGTCAGTCGGTTTATACTCAGAATCATGATCAAAGGATCGATTCTTCTCGCCGCCATCGGATTAGTCTGCTCCTCGAGCCCCGCCGACGACCAGGCGTATTTCGCCATCCTCGCTGAGACCAAAGTTGGTCGCATGGCGGGCATGCCACCCATGGATCTGAGCGGTCTGCCGCCCGGGATCAAACTTCCTCCCCAGGCGCTGATGTTCTCCGGTAAGGCCAACAGGTTGCTCAACATCCGCCTCTGGTCCCCCTCCATCGCTCCCGCTGGAGCCACGGCTTCCGTCGCCCCGCCCGCCGGCCTCAAACAGGGGGCGAAGCTCGATCTCGAGCTTTATCGCCCGGACGGTAAATCCGAGAGCGGCGAAAAGGTTCAGGGCTTCGATCCCGAATCCGACCCAGAGAAGTTCACGATTAAGATCTACTGGGGCTCCTCACCGACCGTCAAGGAAGGTCAACCGAAGATCGTGACTTGGGGCGGCTTGACCCCGGATCAGAAGGTCGCGATGAAGGACCGCGCCCGGGAGGCCCAGGCCGCCGCCGGTTCCTACTTCTATAAAGAAGGATGGACCACCGGCTATTGGCCCACGAAGAGCCAGCCTGGCCAGATTGCGATGGATGCCTCCCTTGTCGGCAAGTATTCGCTCACGACTTCTTACACGGGAAATGTCGAAATCGAAGCTCCGAACGACGTCAACTTTTTGGACCCCATCATGATGTCCTCCCCTAACCTGGATAGCAAGATCGACTTGAAGAAGGCCATTGAATTCAAGTGGCCCACGATCAAGAATGCGCTCGGGCTGAACGCGGGCATCATGGGCATGGAGGGCAAGAACACCTTGATCCTCTGGACATCCTCAGAGATGTTCACCGAGGGACTGATGGGCGACATGGGCTTCCTTCAGATGGCCGAAGTGCGCGACTTCGTCGCCAAGACGATGTTCATGGCCGGCGATAGAACCAATGTCACCGTGCCGGCGGGCATCTTCGCAAATGCCGATTTTGCGATGATGAACATGGCCGGCTACGGTCCCGGTTCGGCGCTCGAGAAGGCGCAGCCTCTGCCCCGAATCCAAACGAAGACCACGCTGATGCTCATGCTCGGCGGCAAGAAGATGGACTTCTAAGAGTGGAGGCATCCGGAGAGTGGCTCGAACAGGACGTCGATCGTCTGCTCGAGCTGCTCCCAGAGCGATTTTTGCGATGTCCATTCGACGGCCAGTTTCGGTCCGGCATTTTCGTTGCCGCGCTTCGTCGTCTGAAAGCTCTTAAGGGCTTCTATTTAGACAAGCGCGTGACCGCTCGAAGCATCCAGAGATTCACGCCGAGCAAACCCACACTCACCAAGGCAAAGACACCGGCCTGACGCCCTTCGCCGCCCACGAGAGCTTCGAGGACGCTGACAAATGCCCAGAGCTGAAGCAGGATGAGGAGCATTCCGAACAACTGGAGTGTGACGAAAACGGCCGAAATTTGCCGATGTTCCTGAAGGTTTCGTTTCATGCCTTTTCACCCATTTGAACCCCCGTAGCCCAGACTTCGCCGTTTCGCTCCTCGAGAACTATCCGGGGAAGCGGGCGGGGCGGGGGTCCCTGAAGCACTTTGCCGTCCGTGACGGAAAAGGCGCCGTTATGGCACGGGCAATAGAGTCGCTGATTCTGAGGCTCGTATTCGACCGGGCACGATAGATGCGTGCATCGCCGGGAAAATGCAGCCAGGGAGCCATCTGGCTGGCAAACAAGGATACAGATGTCGTGCGGTCGGGGATAGGCGAAAGGATGAGATGTGCCGGGCTGAAGCTCATCTCGATTCGCGATGCGCAATGGCTCGAACTTGCGTCCTTCACGGCTCATCTGGGCCCAAGCGGCCAGGCCAACCGATCCGAGCGCAAGCCCTCCGCTTGCGAGCGTCATGAACTTGAAGAACTCGCGGCGCGAGACGTATTGATCTTCTTCCCAATCGATCGGAAAATCGGCTTTCAGTTGGTCTTCCATTGGCTAGGTCCTGGAATTCGTGAGCAGGTCGGATTTCCGAATCGTCGCCCCGGTATTGACTTTCATGCGCTGGGTTCCGTGCGGCATCATCAAGTGAACCTTCGTGCGAATCGTTCGCTCTCCGAAGATGAACTCGTTGATTGGCGTCCCGCCGCGCATTTCCGCAATCTCCTCTGGAGTTCCAAAGAAGAGTGCTTGGGAGGGGCAGACGGTCGCACACATGGGCTTTTTGCCGACCGAAGTCCGGTCGTAGCACATGTCGCACTTCATCATCTGGTCGATCTTCGCGTCGTACTTGGGAACGCCAAATGGACAGGCGAAAACGCAGTTCGAGCATCCGATGCAACGAGGCTTAAGGGAACTCTGAACCACGCCGTCCGGAGTCCGCTTGATGGCGTCGGCCGGGCAAACCGCCGCACAGGCCGGCTCGTCGCAGTGCATGCAGATGATCGGCGTCGTCTGCACCGAGTCCCCACGCTGAATGGTCTCCAAGTGGATCATGGAAACCCCGGCATGGGTGTCGCATTCGGCGCAGGCCTGCACGCAGGCATTGCATCCGATGCAGCGGCTGGGGTCGATGTAAAACTGCCGTTCGCTCACGTTTCTCCGCTTTAACTATGAAGGGCGCAAAGTGTTGGCGCTATGACCTTCATCATAGACCTTTTCATTTGAGGAGGCGAAGATTGAAACGTAATGCTTCCTCCCTTCTTCTCCCTTCCCGCCGACCAACTAGATATACGACCCTCGTTCGACTGGCGGCTTCGCCTCGAGCGGCGAATCGATCGCGACTTCGCCACCGCCGCAGATAACCGTAGCGACGCTCTAAATCGAGTTCGACCGGGCATAATCTGGACCTACCGGAAAGCTTGGTCCGGTGAACTTCAGTATCAGCTCGCTCACGACGGGATTTGGCGGCCCGGCGTCACGGCCAGCGACGAAGCGAGCGATATCAGCTTGGCCTATGTGCGTCATCGGGGCCAGGGTTACGAAGTCACAGCCGGAAGACAAAAGATCAACATTGGATCAGAGAGACTGATCGGGAGCCTTGAATGGTCTATGACGGGGCGATCCTTTGATGGACTGAGATTCAAGACCGGATCATGGGATGCGTATGCATTCAAGGTAGGCGTCGCCTATCCCAAGCCAGGCCGAACACGCATCGCGGGAGCTTCATACAAGAGTGCCCATGGGCTCTCTTCCCTCATCTTCAAGCACGACGATCAAGCCGGTCCCTCGACCGATATCTGGACACTGACCCACCTCTGGCAAAAGCCCGCGGGCGCATGGAACTGGGAGGCGGAAGCCGCGCTTCAAGCGGGTCATGCAGGAGCCCGAAAACAGTCCGCGTGGGCCATTCACCTCGGCGGCACCTACACGTTATCCAAACGAGCAAAAGTTTGGATTGAGATTAACGCCGCGAGCGGCGGTGGCGACGCGAACAATGTCCGCACCTTCGATAACCTCTTGCCAACCAACCACAAATTCTATGGCTCTATGGACCTGCAATCGTGGCGCAACATGGAGGAGATCGCCGTGGGTTATGATCGCCAGCTCAGCCCGAAATGGAATATGAGAGTTCATGCCCATAGCTTCTCCTTGCGCGATCCATCCGATGCCTGGTACGGCGCGGGAGGCGGAGCGAACGTCGGTGCCGGCGGTGCCTTCATCGATCCCACGGGGAGTTCCGGTCGAGACGTCGGACGTGAACTTGACATCGAATTTGTCTACAAGCACGATGCCCGAGTCTCCTTCAGCGGGGGCGTAGGCATTTTCTGGCCCGGTGGATTTGTCAAAGCGAGAAACGGGGGCACGGCGCGAACCCAATATTGGGGATTTCTTGGTCTCCAGTTCAAGTACTAGTCGGCTTATGCCGCCTTTGAACCAGTTCGGCGCGGCGAGGGCTATTCGGCCATCGCCGCTCTTCGAGCGCCTGGGACTCTCTGTCCAACCTCTTGAAGTCCTCCTCCGTCGCAGTGGTTTCGATCTCGGGAAACAGAACGCGTTCTTCCCACCGGATATGGGCTTCGAGAGCTTCGCCCAGCGCGGCGGAACCCTCCGGCAGGGACTCAATCATTGCCTCGATTTCTCGATGCTCGCGGAGTAGTGTTTCCAAGGAAGTTTCCGATAGCAAAGGTCCGAGCAGCCGTTCCTCTTCTTTGAAATGGTCGCGCAGTTCGCCATCCCAGGCAGCCTGGGCTAAACGAGGTGCATCGGTCTCGCCGGTCATAAGACTTCGCGCGAGGATTAGACCGTCGTTATGGTCTCGCGAGAATGGCTCCAGCGCCGGATGACGTTTCATGACCTGGGCCGTTCGCCGGTCGGCATCAGACGACGGCGGCGCTTGTGAACGTTTAGGTAGCGGAGACCGGTGTCACCGGCCGTGATCTCCCGCTCCTTCCCCTTGGCGATGACGAACACATCACCACCCGATACCTCGAAGATTTCCGAATCGATTCTCAGGATTCCCGTCCCTTCGAGAACGGTCACGACCACATCCACTTCCGAATTCACATGCGCGGCGACTGAGCGGCCCGCCTGCCAATTGATCATCGTCGCATCGAGATCTTCGGTCTCGATGCCCCAAATCGGACCGTTCTTGGCCTCCACTCTCGGATCGGAGGTAAACCTCATTCTTCCGGCCCTGTCGCGGGCTTGATTTTGACAACGGACTTCTTGAATTCTGGAATTTTGCTCAGAGGATCGAGTGCCCGTTGGGTGAGGTTGTTGGCGGCCCGTTTTCCCGGCCAGTGATACGGAATGAAGATCGTATCGGGCCGGATCGTAGTCACGACTTTTGCTTTGAGCGTCACCGCTCCCCTCCGGCTCTCGACTGTCATCCATTGGCCATCAGCGATCCCATATTCACTGGCCAGAGTTGGATGGATCTCGACGTAGGGATCGGGACACATATCAACCAGCCCCCCGATTCGGCGCGTCTGCGTTCCGCTCAGATACTGAGACACCACGCGGCCCGTGGTGAGGATGATCGGATACTCCTCGTCGGGCTCCTCCGCGCTGGGGCGATGCGGTGTCGGATGGAAATGGGCTTTGCCATCCGGAGTATGGAATCTCAGGTCTTCGAAGAGACGAGGGGTTCCAGGGTGTCCTATCTCGGGGCACGGCCAGAAGACGCCCATTTCATCCTCGACGCGCTGATACGTGATCCCAAAGTAGTCGGCGGTGCCGCCCTTACTGGCAACGCGCAGTTCGTTGAAGATGTCTTCACTCGTCTTGAAGTGATCGAAATACTTGCCTCTTCCAAGGCGACGGGCCAACTCGAGGAAGATCTCCGTGTCGGCCTTGGCATCTCCAGGGGGATTTACGGCCTTCCGGATGCGGATAACCCGGCCTTCCGCACTCGTGCTGGTGCCATCCTCTTCTTCATGAAGGGAGCCAGCCATGACGATATCCGCATGGTGTGCGGTCTCATTTAGAAAGAAATCGATCGCAGTGTAATGTTCAAGTTTGCCGAGGGCCTCGCGGGTGAAGTTTGAATCGGGGAGCGAAACGAGGGGGTTGAAGCAGATCGAAATGAGGGCCTTGATTTCTCCCTCGTGAATCATGTTCATCAACTCTTGAGCGGTGTGGCCCTTACGGGGCATCTCCGACTCCTCGATGCCCCAGACCGAGGCGATGTACGCTCGGTGCTCAGGATTCTCGATGTCACGGTTTCCGGGGAGTTGATCGCACTTGTGGCCGTGCTCACGGCCGCCTTGCCCATTGCCCTGCCCGGTGATGGTGCCGTATCCGCATCCGGGTCGCCCAATGCGACCGGTGGCGAGGACGAGATTGATGCAGGCGAGAACGTTGTCCACGCCCTTGGTATGATGCTCGATGCCCCGGGCATGGAGTAGAAAGCTCGTTTTGGCTTTGCCCCAGAGCCTGCCCGCTTCCTGTATGTCCTCGACGCGGACGCCACTGATCCGGGAGGCCTCTTCTAGAGTCTGGGCAAGAGCGGAGGCTTTCGTTTCCTCCCATCCGCTCGTATTCGCGGCGACGAACGCCTCGTCGACATAGCCTTCTTCGATGAGGACACGCAGAATCCCGGTGAAGAGCGCGGAGTCAGCGCCAGGACGAACGGGAAGATGCAGATCGCAAGTTCGGGCCAATGGCGTAACCCGCGGATCGACCATGATGAGCTTCGCGCCACGGTCTCGGGCGCGCCAGATGTAGTCGGTCGTAATAGGCGAGCACTCCGCCACGTTCGTGCCCGCGCAGAGGATCACGTCAGCGAGAAGGATGTCATCCCAGTAGTTCGCGGCGCGGTCGATTCCGAACGCCTTCTTATTGCCGGTGCCCGCACTGACCATACAGAGCCGCCCGTTATAGTCGAGTTCCGCCGTCTGAAGAGCGACGCGGGTGAACTTACCGACTAGGTAGCTCTTCTCGTTCGTTAGTGACACACCGCTGAGCATCGCTACGGAGTTCTTTCCGTATTTCTCCTGAATGCGCTGAATCTCGCCTACCGTCGTCGCGAAGGCCTCCTCCCATGAAATGGGCTCGAATCCCTTCCCATCGACCCTCTTCATTGGGGCAAGCAGGCGGTCCGGGTGGTTCCCTTGCATGTAGCGTTTGACGCCTTTGGGGCATAGCTTGCCTTTGTTGAAGGGGAACTCTTCCCAGGGTTCGAAGCCGATCACGTTGTTGCCGCGGACCTTCAATTGGATCCCGCACTGCTGCCCACAGAAACAGCAATGGGTCTTGACCAGCTTCTCAGGCTCACCGCGTCCTTGCCATCCGCCAGGCGGGTTGTAGTTCAGGGTCGGACCAAATTTGTCCTGGAGCTGTTCCACGGGAATCGGCAGTTTCGCCATAGTTCTAATTATGCCGATGTAACCTTCAATCGCAGTATGATGAGCGTCATGTAGCGCCCATCGTCGGATATGACCGTGGTCATGGCGCGAAGGGCCGGATGGGCCGAAGCTAAAGGGCATGAAAGAGAACTCATCGGCCGGGCGGATTCTGTTCATGAACACGCTGGCGTTCACGGTGTGTTTCGCCGTCTGGACAATGTACGGAGTCCTCATCACGTTCCTGGTGGATACCCGCTACCTCGCTCTCGACAAGGCTCAAATCGGCTGGCTGATCGGAATCCCGATCCTGACGGGCTCCCTCATGCGCCTTCCGGTCGGCTTGCTTTCCGATCGAATCGGGGGCAAGCCGGTTTACATCGGCGTGATGCTGTTCGCCGCAATCTCCCTTTTCGTCACCAGCCAAGTTTCGACGTTTGCCGGATTCATGATCTGCGGTTTGATGTTCGGCATGAGCGGGGCCGCCTTCGCAGTGGGGATCGCCTATACGTCGCTTTTCTTTGCGAAGGAAAGACAAGGGACCGCCCTCGGAATCTTCGGTATGGGAAACGCGGGTTCGGCGATCACTACTCTCGCCGCGCCAACGATGCTTAAGTCGTTTACCAACGGAGGTCAGGACATCGAAGGGTGGCGAATGCTTCCCATCGCCTACGGAATCGCCCTCCTCGTGATGACGGCGATCTTTGCCTTGACAACCGTGAATCGGAAGGTCGAGGGTGCGGCTCAGCGGACCATGGGCCAAATGCTGGCCCCGCTTCGCGACGTTCGCGTGTGGCGTTTTGGCCTCTATTACTTCCTCGTCTTCGGCGCGTTCGTAGCCCTTGCGCAGTGGCTGGTCCCTTACTACTTGAATGTCTACGCCATGCCGCTCGCGATGGCCGGATTGCTCGCTTCTGTTTTTTCGCTGCCTTCCGGTGTGATTCGGGCGCTCGGCGGTTGGGCGAGCGATAAGTTCGGTGCCCGCGCAACGATGTATTGGGTTCTCAGTGTCTGCACAGTCTTCTTCTTGCTCCTGATGGCACCTCGCATGGAGATTCAATCTCCTGGGGAGGGGATCATGGCGGACCGAGCGGGCAAGGTCGCTTCGGTCACGGTTGACAACATTGTCGTGGAGTCACCGGGAGATTCTGGTGCGATGGAGGCCAAGAACTATGCTTTGAAGAAAGCCGTGCCGCTTGATCCAAAGGCG
>JBKJIP010000087.1:0-9345 GCA_046598515.1 Fimbriimonadaceae bacterium
GAATTCGCTCCACACGGGCCACATCACGTAGCGTTAGGGCCACGGTCTGCTCGTGTAGGGAGCGAAGAAGTCGCTCGGAAGTGCTCAGCCAATCCCACCAAAGGGTCTGTAGTTCACGCGTTACCATTCGTATTGTTCTCCGGGTCGTTAATGATTGGGGCGAGTCGGGGCGCCATTTGCTTCTCGATCATTTCAGC
Organism: Fimbriimonadaceae bacterium; assembly: GCA_046598515.1. Classification (GTDB taxonomy): domain Bacteria; phylum Armatimonadota; class Fimbriimonadia; order Fimbriimonadales; family Fimbriimonadaceae; genus JANJUB01. Next base: position 198 of record JBKJIP010000087.1, read on the forward strand.
GATGCCGAACTGACTCTTGGAAGCCATGCTTTCCGCGACGGCCTGGTTGAAAAAATCCTGATAGATGCCCGCGCCGGCAGCCTTGCCGAACATCGAGCTTCCTTTCTGCATTTGCTCCATAAGCGTCTTGATGAAGCTAGCCTCGATACCCTCCGCCGCTTTGCGCAGCTTCGTGCCAGAGGCATCCTGCCTCTGTGTCTCCCGGGCTTCCAGCCCGGTTTCCGGCTTTCTTGAATCCAGGCTGGAAGCCCGTGCCACGTTTACGGGTTTTATCATTGGGTTTTGATCCTCGCTTTGAGCGCGCCTTGGGCTTTTAGAGCCTGAAGAATGGCGATCATGTCTTGGGCGCTGATTCTCAGGGCTTGGAAGATTCGGGCAAGGTCGGCCACGGTCGTGGTCGGTCCCATCAGGGTCACCTGGGCCGAGGACTCCTTGGCGTTCAAGTAGCTCTGATTCGCGACGACCGTCTGGCCGTCGGTGAAAGGCAGCGGCTGGGAGATCAGGACCTCTTGGTCGACGCGGATCGTCAGACTGCCTTTGGCCACAACGGCGGGCCCAATTTTCACATTGCCACCCATCACGATCGTGCCGGTGTTCTCATTGATGACGACGGTAGCCGCCGTATCCGAGAAGAACTTCACGCTCTCGATTTGGGACATCAGCTCGACCGGTGATTTGCCGCCGATGGCGCTGACCTGAATGGTGCCGCCGTCTAGTGCCTGAGCGCCGAGACTCGGATCGAATTCGTTGAGCTTGGCCGCGATGCGCTGGGCTGTTGTAAAGTCGGCTTCCTCGAGCTCCAAATACATCTTGTTGTCGAAAATGAGCTGGGTCATGACGGCCTGCTCGACGATGCCGCCGCTGCTGAGCCGGCCTACTGTCGTGTGATTCTTTTGAATCAGATTGCCGTTCGATCCCACATTGAATCCACCAATGCTGACGGGACCCATTGCGACACAGTAAGCCTTCTCGCTATCGGCGGGGCCATAAAGCGGAGTTCGCAAAAGGTAGCCGCCCTGCAAACTTGTAGCATCGCCGGCGCTCGTTACCGTCACATCGACCCGGTTTCCGGGCGAGGCAAACGGCGGGAGTTCGGCGGTGACGAAGACGACGGCAACGTTCTTAGCCTTCAGTTGCCTCGGATCGATGATGGTCTTATCCTTCATCGCGTTCGCGAGCAGATTGGCGGTGAACGGCGTGTTCTTCGTGTCGCCGCTATTCGTAAGGCCGACCACAAGGCCGATCCCCTGAAGCTGGTTGGCGCGGACGCCACGGAACCGGGCCACATCCTTGATGCGCACCTCGACCCCGTTCTTCTCCGCATCGGCGATCAGTTGTCGTCTCGCCTGATCGAGCTTGTTTCGATCGGGCGGAGTAGTTTGCGTCGCGCCGAAGGCTGAAAACAGGAGTGCCAGGACAACTAGGACGGTCGCCCTATTCGTCCCATTCCGCATACCGCTCAAAATAGCCAATCTAATATCCTTGTCAAAATGCCGCGTCGAGTGCGATCGGCGATGAGGCCTTTGCCCTCGACTTTGATCGTCGCGTTCGCGAGGCTTTCGCTCATGATCGTGTTATCCGGCCGAACATCGTCGATCCGGACGACGCCGCTCAGAACGAACGTCTGGGTCTCCTTATTGGTCGTGATCGAGCGGGTGCCTTCGACGAGCATCGTGCCGTTCGGCAGAACCTGCTTCACCACCGCGCTCATGCGGGCATTGAAGCGACCCGTCTGTTGAGTAGATCCGCGCCCATCGACCTTCGAATCCGCGCCCAGGCCCCAGGCGGGCAGGATGTTCGCGAGAACCGGGCCGAGGCCTTTGGCGATATCTGTGCGATCGCTCTTCGAGGCGGTCGTGCCGGCCGAAAAGGTGGAACTCGAAACTTCGCTGATTAAGATCGTGACCACATCCCCGACCTGACGGGCGACGCGGTCGCGCAGCTTGTCGGGAATGGTGCCCGTCCAGAGCGAGCCAGGGTTCATGCCCTTGGTTGGATCCTGAGCTGCCGCGATCGAAACCGTGCAGGCGATGCCCATAAGCATCAGGCTCCTAATGCAAATCTTGGTCTTGTCGTCCATGGTTAAATCTTCACCTCGACGCGTCCCGCGCCGATGACGGTCCCGATGTGGGTGGTGCGTTGATCGCTAGCCTTGACCTCGACGCTGATAGCGTCGCCGAGGCGCGCGGTGCTTCGGGCCGTTCCCATCATCTCAACCTCTGCCGTGCCAGCTTTGATGACGACCTTGACGGGCGTACCGGAGCGGATCGATAGAGTTGATCCCTTCGACTTGAACTTGAGCGTCTGGGAGTTGATCAGCTTGAGCATCGTATTGCCCTGCGGATCGGCCACTTGGTAGATCGCGATTCGAACGGAGACCACAGGCGAGTCGATACCGGTCACAACTTCAGGAATAAGGGTCATCTTTCCGGGCGGAACGTTCACGTCTAAAGCTTTGCCGTCGAGTTCGTACTGGAGCTTCGTGCCGGTCACATCGATCGCGCGGATGGCGATGTCGACAAACTTATCGCCGGAGATGAGGTTCGCCGTCCGGGTGAGCTCGACCGTGTCGGGGATCATGATCACGAGGTTTTCCGTCTTCACCCCCGCCTCCCGAAGCGCCTTAAGAATGGCGTCACGGGTGAGTTTCGATTTGCCGCCCACGGAGGGAGAGCGACCGATTTCAATCGCGCCGAGCTTCTCGCTGACCGCCGGGTCCGCCTCGATCTTGGCGATATCACTGAGGGTGACCTTCGGATTGATGACATCGGCCTGACCCTTGACCGTGATTTTCACACCGGACTTCGGCCCCTCTCCTTCCGGCTTCGTTTCCGGTTTGGATTCGGGCTTCGTCTCCGGCTTAGTTTCCGGTTTGACTTCAGGTTTGGTCTCGGGCTTTACCTCGGGTTTTGTCTCAGGCTTGGTTTCCGGCTTAGTTTCCGGTTTAGTCTCGGGTTTGGTTTCCGGTTTGGTCGCCGGTTTCGAGGCGTCGGCCATGCGGATGATGCCATTGACTTCCTCGCCCGGGTTGCCGAGCTTGGGGCGATCGGGCGAGATCAGGACGCCGTCCTTCTCGGAGAGAGCTGTCCCGTCCGTGAAGAGGGCCAGAACTAGCCGTCCAACGCGGCTCTTGGAGCCACTCGTCGTCGAAAAAACGTTGCCTTCGAGATCAATGCTGAGATCGTCGATTTGATCGGAAACGAGGATCGTCGGAAGCGTGGTGTCGCCGTATTCGTTGACGAGCTTGCCGCTCTTGACGGTGAAGTCGCTCTTCTTGGAGTAGACCGCTCGGCCCTCGCGGGCAAAGCGGAAATAGCCTTCACCATCCACTTTGGCGTGGAGGACCGGCGCGGCCATGGGCTGCGCGGAGAGGACGATTCCGAGAATGAGAGAGGTGAGCATGGTTCTGTTTCCGTGTTTTCCGTTGGAGGACCGCTAGGGCTTAGCGTTTGAGGTTGTTGAGAATCGAAAGCATGTCGTCGCTGGTCTGCACAGCCTTCGAGTTGATCTCGTAGGCGCGCTGGGCGGTGATCATCCGGACCATTTCCTCGACGATCTCCACGTTTGAACTCTCGAGGACGCCTTGCTGGATGTAGCCCGCGCCTTCCGTGCCCGCTGTGCGATCCTGGGGCTCGCCGCTCGCGCCGCCCGAGGCATACAGGTTTTGTCCCAGGCGAGTCAGGCCCGCGGCATTGGCGAAGACGGTGATCTTGATCTGACCGACTTCGACGGGCGTATCCTGATTCGGATACTTGGCGCTGACGGTGCCGTTGTTGGAGATTGAAATTGAGGTCGCGCCAGCTTCGAACTTGATGTTGCCATCGACGCGGTAGCCATCACTGGTGACCAGCTCGCCGTCGGAGTTGATCTTGAAGCTGCCGTCGCGGGTGTAGGCCTTGGTGCCGTCCGGCATCTCGACCGCGAAGAAACCTTCGCCACCGATAGCGACGTCGGTTGGGTTGTTCGTCGCCTGGAAGGCGCCCTGGTGAAAGTCGCCGCTGGTCGACGTGAATTGGGAGCCGAGTCCGATTTGGAACGCGGAGGGTTGGGTGAGGTCGGTGCCCGCCTGAGCGCCCGAAGGCCTCAACGTCTGATAGATCGCGTCCTGAAATTCGGCGCGCTGCGACTTAAAGCCGGTTGTGTTGACGTTGGCCAGGTTGTTGGCAATCGTGTCCAGGTTGCGCTGCTGCGCGACCATTCCACTTGCCGCGGTATTTAAACTTCGCATCATTCGGCGGTGTTCTCTCTTCCCCTGTCCCTAATCCTTGGGTGGCCGGGGAGCCAATTCCGCCTTCCGTGTTGTGTGCTCGAACAAGCTCAATCATTCGCTTGTCCATTGCATTCCTTCCGCATTTCTGCGGTTGGTCCATGCTGCTTCGCTAAATCCTAAGTCAAGGTTTAGCGATCCGAAAGGCTCTGTATGATTTTTTGGGTCTGCTCGTCTTGCGACTGTATCGACTTCTGAGCGAGCTCATAGGAGCGGGTGATGCTGATCATCTGCACCATCGATTCGATCGCGTTGACATTGCTGCTTTCCAGCGCGCCGGCGCGCACCTTCGCGGCGATACGGGTCACAGGGGCGTTCGCCGTGTAAAGGTTGGCGCCCTCCTTTTGGAAGCCGGCGGAATCGAATACTCCGATTTCGGCAACCTTCTCATCGTTCACAGTCAAAATGCCTTCATTCGAGATCGCGATCGTGCCCTGCGGCACAACGATCTTCCGGCCCTGGATGTCCAGGATCGGGGCTCCCGAAGGGTTGACCAGCTCGCGCTTTTCGTTCATGCTGAACGAGCCGTCGCGGGTGTATCGGACTCCATCGGCGGTCTGCACAGCGAAGAGTCCGCGGGCGGTTCCGATGGCTAAATCAAGGGGATTTCCCGTGACTTCGACGGCGCCCGGTTCGAAAACCGTAACGGGGGGCGGCGCGATTGGCCCGGAACCGATTTGCCCCACGCCCGAGGCCAGCTCCCGCAGCATTGCCTCGTCAAAGGCAATTGAATCACGCTTGAATCCCGTCGTGGAAGCGTTCGCCAGATTGTTCGCGACCACGTCCATCCACTGCTGAGCAGCGATCATTCCGGTGGCCGTCGCATAAATTCCACGGTTCATCCCACTATCAGCTTCGGCAGGTAGCTTTGCGAGGGTTAGGGTAGAGGCCTTGGTTTTGCAGAATTTCGGAGTGCGCGAGCTAGATCGCGCTTTCGAGTTGGAGTCACCACAAGGCTCGGAAAAGCCGGGCAAGATGCCCGGGAGACACACGGGCTGGAAGCCCGTGCCACACTAAGGCATGACGCTTGCGGCACTCATTCTCGCTTCGCAGATGACCTATCCCGAGTCCAAACGGCTCGACCTCGTCGAAACGATCCACGGCACCGAGGTCGCGGACCCCTATCGATGGCTGGAAGAAGACAGCAAGGACACTCAAGACTGGGTGAAGCGGCAGAGCAAGTTCGCCAACGACTATCTCGCCAAGCTCCCCTACCGGGCTCAGATCACCAAGAAGCTCCAATCGCGCATTAACTACGAGCGGTTCACCATTCCCTACAAGGAAGGCGGCAAATACTTCTACACCCGCAATGATGGGCTCCAGAACCAGAGCGTTCTCTTTGTCGCCAGCTCCCTTACGGCGAAGCCGCGTGTTCTGCTCGACCCGAACAAGCTGAGCAAGGATGGCACCGTCGCCTTGAGCGGGACGGCTGTCAGTGACGACGGCAAGTATCTGGCTTACGGCACGAGCGCGAGCGGCTCGGACTGGCAAGAGTGGCACGTTCGCGATATTCGCACCGGCAAGGATAAAAGCGATCATTTGAAATGGGTCAAGTTCTCTGGGGCGACCTGGGCTAAGGACGGCAAAGGCTTCTTCTACTCACGTTACGACGCGCCGAAGGGCAAGGCTCTGCAAGAGCAGAACTACTTCCAGAAGCTTTACTACCACCGGCTGGGCACGCCCCAAGCGCAGGACGTGCTGGTCTATCACGATCCCACCCAGAAGGAATGGGGCTTCGATGGCACAGTAACCGAAGATGGCCGCTACCTCGTGATCACGGTCTGGGAAGGCACAGCCCCTGAGAATCGGGTTTACATCGCCGACATCTCAAAAGGCGCACCAAAAGCAAAACTCAACCCGATCAAGGTCTTCGCCGATGGCGACGCGCAGTACACCCTTCTCGGCAACGTCGGCTCGAAGTTCTATGTCCAGTCGAATAAGAACGCTCCGAATGGCAAGGTGATCGCGGTCGATATCGTCCGGCGCATCGCCCCGATGGACGTCATCCCCGAGGCGAAGGATGCCCTCGAAGGCGCGAGCTTGGTCGGCAACAAGATCGTGGCGACTTATCTCAAGGATGCCCACACGCAGATCAAGATTCACGACCTGAACGGCAAGTTCGTCCGCACCGTCGCCCTCCCCGGATTGGGCTCCGCCGGCGGCTTCGGAGGCAAGCTGAAGGACACGGAAACGTTCTACAGCTACACCAGCTACACCGCTCCGACTACGATTTACCGCTACGACATGGCGACGGGCAAGTCGTCCGTTTACAAGCGGCCGAAGGTCAACTTCGATCCGACGAAGTATGAGACCAAGCAGGTCTTCTTCAAGAGCAAAGACGGCACGCGCATTCCGATGTTCCTGACCTACCGCAAAGGCATCAAGATGGACGGCTCGAACCCGACTTTGATGTACGGCTACGGCGGATTCAACTCAAACGAGACGCCTTATTTCTCTGTCATCAACCTGACGTGGATCGATATGGGCGGCATCTACGCCCATGTTGTCCTGCGCGGCGGAACCGAGTACGGGGAGGACTGGCATAAGGCGGGCATGCTGCACAACAAGCAGAACGTCTTCGACGATTTCATAGGCGCAGGCGAGCACCTCATCGCCGAGAAGTACACGAGCACTCCGAAGCTTGCTTGCTCAGGTGCCTCCAATGGGGGCCTTCTCGTTGGCGCTGTTATGACTCAGCGCCCCGATCTCTTCGGCGCGTGCCTTCCCGCCGTCGGCGTGATGGACATGCTGAGATTTCAGAAGTTCACGATCGGCTGGGCTTGGCAGACGGAGTATGGCTACCCCGAGAAGAACAAGGACGATTTTGAGTATCTGCTCGGCTACTCGCCCTATCACAACCTGAAGCCGGGAACGACTTATCCGCCGACGTTGATCACAACGGCCGATCACGACGACCGAGTCGTCCCCGCCCACAGCTTCAAGTATGCGGCCGCCCTCCAGCACGCTCAGTCCGGCGATAACCCCATCATCATCCGGATTGAAACCAAAGCCGGCCACGGCGGCGGCAAGCCGATCACGAAGGTGATCGAGGAAGTGACCGACACCTACGCGTTCCTGATCAAGCACCTGGGGTTCAGGCCGATCCTGTAGTCACTCCCCCTCTCCTTGATCGGATGTTCGTGCCGATTAGGGAGAGGGGGCCGGGGGGTGAGGGTGTTCCGGCCAGGAGGGAACGCCGGATTCGACCGAGACGGTCGAACTACTCATGACCGGGACGGTCATGCTACGGGCTCGCGAAGTATTCTCATTCTCGTGCTTCAGCCCGACATCGCCGCCATCCGAGCCCAGTTCCCCGCCCTCGCCTCCGGATTTCCTTATCTAGAGAACGCCGGCGGCTCCCAAGTCCCCGGTTGCGTCGCGGACGCGATCCGGGACTACATGCTGAACACCTATGTCCAGCTCGGCGCACCCTACGAAATCGCTCGTAAGAGCACCCAAGTCGTCGAGGATGCCCATGAGTTCATCAAGCTCTACATGAACGCGGGAGATGGGCGGGTGGTGCTGGGGCCGTCGACGACTCAACTTGTCACTATGCTCGCCGAATGTTATTCGCGGCGGCTGCAGCCGGGGGATGAGATCATTATCTGCGAGACCGCCCACGAGGCGAATGCGGGTCCCTGGGAGAAGCTGGGACGCTTCGGGATCGTCGTCAAGACCTGGCGGATCGATCCGGAAACACTCCAATGCTCTCTTGACGACTTGAGAAGCCTCATCTCCGAGCGTACGAAGCTCCTGACCTTCCCCCATGTCTCCAACCTCCTCGGGGAAGTCGTGGATGTGAAGGCGATCACCGAGTTTGCCCATGAGCACGGGGTGAAAGTCGTGGTCGACGGCGTCGCTTTCGCCCCCCACCGCGCGATCGATGTTCAGGCGTGGGGCGTGGATTGGTACGTTTACTCGACCTATAAGGTGTTCGGCCCCCACATGGCCGCCCTCTTCGGGACGGCGGAAGCCTTCTCAGAGCTAGAGGGTCCGAACCACTTCTTCGTGCCCGACGAAGCCTATAAGTTCGAGCTCGGCGGCGCGAACCACGAGGGCTGCGCGGGACTGCTGGCGCTGGGCGACTACTTGAAGTTCGCGGCGGACTCCGAGGTCTTGAATCGGGCGACAGTCGAAGCCGCATGGGATCACCTCGGTCCGTTCGAACTCCCTCTACAAAAGCGACTTCTGGAGTTCTTGAACTCGAAGGACAGAGTACGGGTCTGGGGCCCGACCACGAGCGGCCCAGAAAGGGTCGCGACGATCTCGTTCACGACATCCAAAGCCTCGCCAGGCAAGGTCTGCCAAGTCACCGACGAAGCGGGAATCGGGATTCGCTATGGGCATATGTATGCCTATCGACTCTGCAAGGCAGTGGGTATCGGCACCGAGGAAGGCGTCGTGCGCGTGTCCTTCGTGCACTACAACACTCTCGAAGAAGTCGAGCGGCTGATCGAAGTTCTCAATCCGATCATTTAGGAAGATTCAGCAGTTCGCGGGAGCGCCAACTCGCGCTGTGCCCACCTGATTGAGGCATAAAGTTGAAGTATAAGTGATCCAGCCGCAATGGGCGGGTCGCCCTATTATCCGGAAGCGTCTTTGCCTCTGAAGCCAGAAGGGCGACAAAGCCCCTTCCATACGGAGTGATCGCTGCCGGTGATGCAGTTCGAATAAGGGTAAGCGTGCCCACGCCGACTGTCCGTCGCGGTGACGGGGTCGAAATGTAGTATGGATCCCCGCTTCTTCTGCTGCCGGTGACCGCGGATTGAGCGTAAAAGCCTAGGTTCTCAGTGTTGGCCGCTTCAGTGAGGGTCTTTTTCTGATCGGCCGTGAGTGCAGAGGTCTCGATGGACCAACGATTCATTGTCCGATCGGGCTTCA
>JBKJIP010000126.1:0-3713 GCA_046598515.1 Fimbriimonadaceae bacterium
CGACTGCCCCTTTTGTAAGTTGAAGCTCGTTCAGAACACAAAGGAACAGGACAACGAGGTTGTTCTCAAAATGGGCAACAAACGGATCGAATACCGGTGCATCACCTGCGTCATCAAGGACCAGGGCCGCTACAAAGGCGATCTCGTCGTTTATGCTCCCAGCGAGAAAGTTGGCGAGCCGGTCGTTCTGAAACGAACCGCCGGCAAGTGGTCGGCTCCCGAGGGGGCCGTGTTTCTGAACTCATTTACGAAGCACGTCGATTGCGCCGCCCTATCGCGAGCGTTCTCGAGCAAGGAGGCTTTCGACGCCTACGTGAAAGCAAAGGGTCAACCCGACGCAAAGGCTCTCACTCTTGAGGAGTTCATCACCTCGACAACGAAGCCGGAGGGGAGCGGCGGTTCGTCATGATTCTGGCGCTCGTTCTGGCTCAAGCCCAGATCAGTCCGTCCTGGCTCGATAACCCCGGGGCGGACCACCTATTCTATAAGCCCGCTTCGTACAACTGGGCGATCGAAAGAATCCCAGAGTTCGCGAAGGACATGTACGCGACGGGCGTGGGCCATGCGATGGCCTACGAAGCCCTCGTGACGGGCAAAGCCGACCAGTTGGAGACGAAGGTGTTCTCCACCATCGACGCCGTCCTTCGACGGGCGCCAAACAAGCCCGTCGATGAGGCGGCGATTTCGCCCACGTTTGTCCGGAAATATGGCGCCCTCGAGAAGGTCTTCGATTGGGCTCACACCCTCCACTTCCAGACCATCGACGTCCTTGCCCATCCGGGCTGGACCGATATCCAAAGGGAGGCGGAAATCGAGAGGTTGTGGAACTTCTATCAAGCCCAACCTTACGCCATCACCGGCCTGCCCATGAATATGGAGTATCTGGACAGCTTCGAATACTCAGGAGCGTTTCGAACGCGGTATCCGAAGGTGAACGGCCTTTTCTGGGGCTACCACTGGCTGCAAACGGTGAACTACGACATGCTTTACCGCGTGCCAATCGTAGACCAAGCACCCCAATACAAAGTGCTCGGGGACCGATATCACGAAAGCGAGCTGTACAAAACGGATCGGGATTTCATGCCGATGACGGCGGAGCTCAGCCCGCGATTTGCTAAGCGATTTCCACAGATCGCAAATGCATTCGACAATCTGCACATGCTCCACGACAACGTAAACGACATCCTCACCCAGGAGCGGCTGACCGAGCCCCAGAAGCGGGCGGCGGTGAAGGAAGCGATTATCCGCGTCCTGGGCTCGACCCATGCTGGTGAGAAACCGGGAGCGGGTGAGGCTCTGACTCTCCATGACCACCGCCACCCGACCAGCGTGCCCGGCATGGGCATGATGAAGGGATCGGAAGGCGACGTCATGTGGATGTCTGGCATGGGCTGGATGGACATGAGCGAGTGCGCCCACTGCTCGATTTCCATGCCCACAAGCGAGCCATGGGGAGCCACTGTCACGGCAGCAGGGTGGACGATGTCCGTTCGCTGCCTCATGTGCGCCCGGGACATGGCTTCGGAAACCCCAGGCCGAGCGATCATCCGCGCTGCTACCGAAGATCCGAACCGGCTACTCGTGATGATTTCCGACGAAGAAGGCAACTGGACGACGAACATCCCTTCGGTCGTCTTTCTGGAGAAGGTAGGCGAGCATCCCGAATGCTCGGCCTGGTCGCGAGCGTTCACCTCGCGAGCTGCACTGGATAAGTATCAGGCGGCTAACCCCGAGTTCAAGGACGTCCCACCCCTCTCTCTGGAGAAATGGGCGGCCCTAAACAACGGCACTCCAGAAACCTACTCCAAGATCGACAAACCGAACCCCTATCGCACGGGTGGAGGTGGCAAATGAGATGCGTGTTTGCTATCGTTCTGGCTGCGCTCGGGGGCTCGGCCCTGGCAAACGATCACAACAACCTTGATGCGGGCCGACCGCTCCGGTTCGACGATGCGTATTCCATCGCCTTCGGCGAGCGAACCTTCGACTTCGGCCTCTCGATGACCAGCTTCCGAAACCGCGCCCCGAACTATGGCTTCAAATCCGAGTTTCGCTACGGCTTCGCAAAGAATCAGGACATCGGAGTCGGCTTCGATTCAGCCGCTTCCCACATCGAGCTGAGTTACTTTCATGGACTGCGGCGTGAGATCGAGAATGCACCCGCGATCGGATATCGCGCAGAGCTTGGAATCCCAACCAAGGGAGGTCCGGTTGAAGGGAAGCTGCGGGGGGTTATGACCCGCCATTTGGGTCAATACGATAAGATCCATCTCAACCTAGACGCTTTCTTCGAAGATCGACAGGTTCGGTTCGGTGGTGTTCTCGGCTATTCTGCGCCGCTGGGCTATCCGCGGCGATTCGATCAGACGCTTCTTGCCGAGTTCGCGGTCGAAGATCGCGATGGCTGGCGGGGAACTTTCGGCTTGGGTCTTCGGCATCAACTCGACGCTCGCTCGGTTCTTGATGTCGGCGTCGAATCAGAGGTCTTTGCTCGAACGGCGCGGATGCCCATTCGCGTCATCTTGGGATTGTCGATCGGATTCTAGGAGATTCTCTGTAAACTGAAGGCATGAGCGGGCAACGTAATCTGCAGCACATTTGGTTTGACGAGATTTGGAATCAAGGGCGGGAGGAGCGTATCGACGACCTCCTCCAGCCCGATGTTGTTGGTCACGGTCTGATTGATGAGAACGGCGTCGATGTCAAAGGAATCGAGGGCTTTAAGGGGTTCTACCGGAGCTTCCGCGCTGCCTTTCCCGATCTTCATGTCGAAGTTAAGGACACGGTCACGGAAGGCGACCAAATCGTAGCCCGCTGCAAAGTTACGGCGACCCATTCCGGCGATGGTTTCGGTATGACCGCGACGAACCGGCCCGTGTGCTTCTACGGCACCTGCTGGGTGCGAGTTCGCGATGGCAAGATCGCGGAATCGTGGAACAACTTCGACTTCCTCAGCCTGATGCAGCAGGTACAGCCGACTCCTTGATCCCATGCTGATCATCCTTGCCGGTCTCCCTGGGGTTGGCAAGTCGTCCATCGCCCGAGAATTGGCGAAGAGGCTGGGGGCGGTTTACCTGCGGGCGGATACGATCGAGCAGGCTTTGCGGGAATGCGGGATGGATCCGGAAGCTATCGGTGGGATGGGTTACGTCGTTGGCTATCGAGTAGCCACGGAGAATCTGCGATTAGGCCGGATCGTCGTCGCCGACTCCGTCAACCCCTGGCAGTTAACCCGCGAAGCCTGGAGACAGGCGGGGCGTGAAGCGGGAGCACCATACGTTGATGTCGAGGTCGTCTGCTCGGATCTGACTGAGCATCGTCGACGGGTGGAGGAGCGTACGTCGGATGTAGAAGGTCTCGTCCTGCCGACTTGGCAAGACGTCGTGGACCGCGAGTATCACGCCTGGGATGTGGAGCCCCTCAGAGTTGACACTGCCTCCGAGACCCCCGAGGTTCTATGTCGAAACATTCTCGACGAGCTAGGCAGGCGAGCGTCAACGGGACTGTAACCTGACACCAGCACCTACATTGGGGCAGACTTCCCGACCTCAACCTCCGAAGCAGGAAACCAGCGTGAGCGCAACGCGAGTGCTACCGTTACAAGCCCAATAAGCGCGGGCACTTCGACCAGTGGCCCGACCACCGCGGCGAGCGCCTGACCCGAACTGAGACCGAAGACCGCTACCGCAACCGCGATAGCGAGTTCGAAATTG
>JBKJIP010000226.1:0-10435 GCA_046598515.1 Fimbriimonadaceae bacterium
TCGAAATCAGTGGCTATGAAACCGCCGATGGTCTAGTTCGAGTGGAAATCGCCGACACCGGCCGCGGAATTTCTGACGAAGACCGCGCCAATCTCTTTCAGCCGTTCCAAAGATTTGGTGATCCAGAAGTTGAAGGCACCGGCCTTGGCCTCGTCCTTTCTGAGCGCTTCATACACTTGATGGGCGGACGACTGTGGTTGGGCGAATCGAGTAGCGAAGGATCGAAGTTCCATCTTGAACTCACCGTCGCTGAACCTTCTTTCGCTTCGAATCAGAGTCATGAAACAGAGAATTTCGGTTTCTCAATGCTCGATGGCCACCGGGGTACGGTGCTGTACATCGAGGACAACACGGCGAACCTTCGCCTCCTCGAAACGGTCTTGGAGGGTGTAGACGACGTGCAACTGATCCCTGCGATTCAAGGCTCCATTGGGATTGATTTGGCTCTACGGCATAAACCGGACCTGATCCTCCTAGACGTCCATCTGCCCGATATTAATGGAGACAAGGTTCTTCAGGAACTGAAGGTGAATTCGGCAACCGCGGGAATCCCGGTCGTAATGCTGAGTGCCGATGCCACGCGTAAACAGATCGACCTTCTCACATCTTTGGGTGCGAGCGACTACTTGACAAAACCGATCGATCTCGTCGCCTTCTTCGAAGTTCTCCGAAGGTTCCTTCCGAAGAAGTGACCTAGGCGGCAATGGCAAGCTGCGAGGATCGGGAATTGATGACTCGCCGGAGTGCTTCCACGACGGCGGGGTCGAACTGACTTCCTGCCATTTCAATAATCTCTGTCATCGCATCAGCCACAGATCGGGCTCTGCGATAGGGTCGCTCGTTCGTGATTGCATCAAAGGTATCCGCCACGGAGACGATGCGCGCGGAAATGGGAATGTTCTCGCCGGCAAGGCCCCTATGGTAGCCACGACCATCCCAGCGCTCGTGGTGACAAATGGCGATGTCGCGCGCCGTACGCAACAAAGGTGATGTGGTTCTCGAGAGAAGAGTGCCACCGACGGTCACGTGCTCCTTCATGATCGCATACTCGTCTGCCGTCAAAGCACCAACCTTGTGCAGAATGTCATCGGGAATGGCGATCTTGCCGATATCGTGTAGCGGAGCGCCCAGACGGATCGCGTTTACCATCGGTTCGTTCAAACCGAGTTCCAGGGCAATCGAAGCGCTCAACTCACCAACTCTTTGCGAGTGATGCCCGGTTTCATCATCCCGATACTCGCCGGCCCTCGCAAGCAGGGCAATAGCTTCGAGCCTCGCCACCTCGAGGTGGACTGTTCGCTCTCGGACCCTTTGCGTAAGTTGTACATTGCTCCGGGCGATGGCCGCATGAAGGTGCCTCATGCGCAAGAAATTGCGGACCCGCAACTTGATCTCGATCGCATCTCCGGGCTTTGTTAGGAAGTCTGATGCTCCCAAGCTGAGCGCACGGTTTCTCGCCGGTGGCGTTAGATCCGCGGTGAAGACTAAGACGGGTATGAAGACCTCGCCTTGAGGTTCTCTGTTCATCGCCTCTAAAAAACCGAAGCCATCCATGCCCGGCATTCTTAGGTCCAGGATTATCAGATGCGGCTTGAAATCCTCGAGTGCAAGTAGGCCCTCAATCCCGCTTTGACAGCACCGAATGTTGTTGAATCCGTTCCACTCGAGTGTCTTTTGCAGGAGTGCAAGATTTTGAACATTATCATCGATCAGAAGGATAGGACTCCCCGGCAACTCAAAGTCCGAAGCCTGAAAGTGTGATTGGTCCATAATTCGCGCGAGGTCGCCTTGGGCTCGCTCGTAACCGCGCCCGTTCATTATTGTCGGGAGCACCGCTGGCCGAGCCGCTAAATTCGGGCGATTTTGGTGAACATGAAATTTGGGACTAAAGATTCGCGTGAGGGCGGGATTGCTCCGATTTTCGACCTTGGCCGGTCATGCTATGCAAAGAAAAAGCCTCCACCCGTTACGGGTGGAGGCTTCTTGGTTGACGCTTCCTAGTTGAAGAAGCCGACTGATCGGGCGAGACGGAGGTCGTCGCCGCCTCCGAGCTCTTCGAGGTCCTTGAGCGGGATCTCCTTGTTCTGGAGGTCCTCTACGGATACCTTCAGACACAGAGATCGAAGCTCGTTAACGAGAATCTTGAACGACTCGGGGATTCTCGGCTCGGACAAGGTCTCGCCCTTTACGATGCTCTCGTACGCTTTAACGCGTCCGGTGACATCGTCGGACTTGATCGTAAGAAGCTCCTGCAACGTGTACGCCGCACCGTATGCTTCGAGGGCCCACACTTCCATTTCTCCGAAGCGCTGGCCGCCGAACTGCGCCTTACCACCGAGCGGTTGCTGGGTGACGAGCGAGTACGGGCCGATGGAGCGAGCGTGGATCTTTTCATCCGCAAGGTGCTCCAGCTTCAGCATATAGATGGTGCCGACGGTGATGAGATTGGGTACGTCGTCGCCGGTGAGGCCATCGCGGAGGCGAGACTTCATTGACTTCGGATCGATACCAGCTCGGCGGAAAGCGTTGTGCTCGATCTTCTCAAGCATCGCGCCATACACAGCCTTGTCAGCTTTGTGCGGTTTGCCGTTGTCATCCAGGTCAGCCGGCTCGAAGTTATCGAGGTTGACTTCTAGAAGTTGCTCCACATTCTTCACCGCGGGGGCGGCAAGAATTCGAGAAACCTCTTCAAGATTTTCCTCGTCGAGTTCATGAAGTCGCTTCTCAATCTTCTTGAACAACGACTCCACCGAATCGTTCTTGGCCACGCGAATGTTGAGGTCGAGCTCGCTATTCACGTAGGCACCCAGAACCTGGCGTCGCATATGCTCGGCCAAGCGGTCCATTTCGGCGAGAACCTCGCGCTCCGTCGCGCCTTCGAAGGCGGGGCAGATGTAGCGAACGCCCATCTGGCGACCGACGTAGCCAAGATGCGTTTCGAGGAGCTGACCGATGTTCATACGGCTCGGAACGCCGAGCGGGTTGAGAACGATATCGACGGGCGTACCGTCCGCGAGGAACGGCATGTCTTCCAGCGGCAGGATTCGGGAGATAACACCCTTGTTGCCGTGGCGTCCGGCCATCTTGTCACCGACCATCAGCTTGCGCTTCTGGGCGATGTAGACCTGGACGGTCATGTTCGTACCGGCGGGCAGTTCGTCGCCCGGAATCTGGATGAGCGGCTCTTCCGTGATATCGCACACGAGTCGGTCGCGCTTCTTCGATTCCTTATAGACCTTGTTGATCGAGGGCGAAAGATACTTGTATCGGCTGAAGACCTTAACGTCGACGATGGTGCCCTTTTCGCCGTGCGGCAAACGGAGCGAAACGTCGCGAGTCTCTTCAGCCTTCTTACCGAAGATGGCGATGATAAGTCGCTCTTCGGCGGTCATTTCGACCTGACCCTTCGGCGCGACCTTGCCCACGAGGATGTCCTCGGGGCGAACTTCGGCGCCGATGCGGATGATTCCGTTCTCGTCGAGGTCCTTGAGGGCCTCTTCGCCTACGTTCGGGATGTCGCGGGTGATTTCTTCCGGACCAAGCTTGGTATCGACGGCTTCGGTCTCGTGTCGCTCGATGTGGATCGACGTATACACGTCGTCCTTGACCATGCGCTCCGAGATGAGGATGGCGTCCTCATAGTTGTAGCCGCCCCAGGGCATAAACGCGACGAGAACGTTCTTGCCGAGCGCGAGGTTGCCCTCGTCGCAGCAAGCGCCGTCCGCGAGTACGTCTCCCTTGAGCACGCGCATACCGGGGAAAACCACCGGGCGGTGCGTGAAACAGGTCGACTTGTTGCTCTGCACCATGTGCATGAGCTTGTAGGTATCGATCTCGCCTTCGTCCGTCTTGATCGTAATCTCTTGCGCGGTTACGTTCTCGAGCACGCCACTGTGGCGAGCTACGACGGCGGCGCCAGAGTCTTCGGCGGCAACCCGCTCATAGCCGGTGCCGACGATCGGGCGGTCGCTGCGGAGGCAGGGAACACCTTGACGTTGCATGTTCGCGCCCATCAGAGCACGGTTCGCGTCGTCGTTCTCGAGGAACGGGATCAACGCGGTGGCAACAGAGATGATCTGGACCGGCGAAACGTCCATCAGGTCGACGCGATCTCGGGCAACCGTCGGATAGCTTGCGCCTCCAAGGTCACCACCTGCGCATCGAACCTGCAGGGTGTCCGCGATGATCACGCGCTCATCTGTAGCAACGGTGTCGGCAGGAGCAACGAGCAAGCCGGACTCTTCTTGAGCCGTCATGTACGTAATCTGCGGAGCAATCTTGCCGTTCTTTACCTGTCGGTACGGCGTCATGATGAAGCCGTATTCGTCGACTCGGGCATGAGCCGTAAGCTGCGAGATGAGACCGATGTTCGGGCCTTCCGGCGTTTCGATCGGACAGATGCGGCCGTAGTGGGACCGGTGAACGTCGCGAACTTCGAGCTTGGCGCTCGTTCGTTGCAGACCACCCGGGCCGAGGCTGGAGAGACGGCGCTTGTTGGTGATTTCCGAAAGCGGATTCGTCTGATCCATGAACGTCGAGAGCTGGTTCGATGAGAAGAAGCTCTTAATGCTCGCGCTGACGGGCTTGACGCTGAGGATGATGCCGGGCAGGAGGTTCTCCTGATCGGTCGACGTCATACGCTCTCGAGCAACCTTTTCCATGCGGACGAAACCGAGGCGGAGCTGGCTCTGGAGGAGCTCACCCACGCTGCGGACGCGCTTGTTCTTAAGGTCGTCGATGTCGTCTCGCTTAGCCTCGTTCTTGAGGTACGGCTCCATTTCCATGAGCACGCCGGCGAGGTCTTCGGCCGTCAGGTTGCGGACCTTCATGGGCACGTCGAAACCGAGCTTCTGGTTAAGGAAGCGGCGGCCAACCTTGCCGAGGTCATATCGCTTGACGTCAAAGAACAAACCGTAGACTAGCTGTCGGGCGGCTTCCTCGTTGGCGGCTTCGCCTGGGCGAAGTCGCTTGTAGATGTCGAGAATAGCTTCTCGCCAGTTGTTCGTCGGATCCTGATCGAGGGTCGCGTCGGCGAGGGGATAGACGTCGAGAATCTCAAGGCTCTCGAGGCCCATCGATTCGATTTTCTTCGCCGTTTCCTTCTCGATCTTCTCCAGTCGCTTGATGACGACTTTATTGCCTTCGGTGAGATCCTTGGGCAAGCGCTTACCGATAAGATCTTCTGCCGTCGGGTTCTCGAGAATGGCGGGACGGCCGAACGTCATGATGAGCTCATCGTTAGATGAGAGCATCATTTCGCATTGGACCTTCTTGTCTCGCATCTCCTCAGGGAGCTTCGCGATGATTTCGGTTGTCAGCAGGGTGCCGGCCGCGACCAGAACTTCGCCTGTATCCTCGTCCGCGATCGGGTCGACCAACTTGCGGTGGACAGACTTCTTGATCGGCGCGGTGATGATCGCGTGACCCTTCTCAAAGGCGGAAAGGGCCTTGATAAGTTGGGTTAACGGGAGCTTCTTGGTCTGGCTAATCTGCGTTCGGACAACGAGATTGGAGTCTGACTCAACTTCGAGCCAGGGGCCTTCATTGGGGATGATTCGAGCGGAGACGAGCACCTGCATGGAGCTGTCGACGCCTTCTTCAAAGTAGAGACCTGGGGAGCGGCTGAGCTGAGATACGATGACGCGCTCACGCCCATTGATAATGAACGTGCCTTTGTCGGTCATCAGCGGCAGGTCGCCGAGATAAACCTCAGACTCGATAACTTCGCGATCTTTACCGCCGAAACGCACGATGGCCTTGATGGGGGCCTCGTAGGTCATATCGCGTTCGCGGCACTCTTGAATCGTGTATTTAGGCTCGCCAAGCGAAAAGCTGACAAGTTCGATATAGTTGGTTTGGGTAAAGTCCCAGATCGGGGAAAAAGTCTGGAACAGTTCAGGCAGTCCTTCTTCTAAAAACCACTTGTAGCTGTTAAGTTGCAATTCAATAAGGTTCGGCACTTCGAGATAGCGGGAAATTCGCTTCTCGGTCGGCTGAATTACTCTCGTCATTCATTCCTCCGGAGGGGTTTGCGCAATCTCGTAGGATACCCGAAGATACGGGTCCTGGTGCGAGGTTTGCACGAGATTTTCTCGGATTGTTAAAGGAAATTCGCGCTCTTCCGGCAACCTGCCATGTGTGCGGGGGCGCTTGCATGAAGGAAGAAAAGTTACATCCCGACCACAGCCGCGATGGATTACGTCAAATCCAAGAAACTACGGCCGTTGCGGAGAGTTCGGGTCTTCACCGGCTTCCAGGCCGCGGGCCGCCCCTTCCTCTCCAGCCCCGAGGCATTCGAACAGATTTCGCACAGCTTGCCCCAACCGGTCACTCCCCAACTCTTCCGACCGGATTCGAAGAACCAGTACTCGGGCTCGGTCCACAATGTCGGCTTGGACAACCATGGCTTCCGCCGGGCTCGGGTCGCCGAGCGCCCGGTAGGGAGCGAGCGTTTCCGCGATTTCAACTGCGACCTCTCGGGCCCGGCTTGCGTCAGAGTTAGGCATGAGTTGGTCAATTCGCTGAACGATCCGCACGGCGACGGTGGCCGCGTGAGGCAAATTCAGGGGAATGTTGAAGAACGACACGCTAAGATAGACGCGGTTTGCATTACGGTTCGGTGGGATTCATATGAAGATTTGGTTGGTCGCAGCCTCTTTGCTCCTAGGCTCGCTCGGCTCGGCGCAGCTTAATCGGACGCTGACGCCAGAAGATCGACAGATGTCGGAGCGGGTTTTTCGCAGCTTTACCAAAGCCGCATCCGGCACAAAACTCGAAGTGCGTCGGCTGAATGGACGCGATATCGAAGTATCGGGGGCGGGACAAATCTGTGTCATTGATGCCTTTCAAGAAGATGTTTCGCGATGGCGATCGACCGTACCCGCGAGCGACCTCCTTATCGCCCCCACCGACAAAGGGGTGGCGATTCAGAGGGCGCGAGAGTTCGGGAATAGTTATGGCCTGGAGCTGAGCCGGAAGATTTCGGCGACGCCAGATGGGGGCGCATGGACACTTCGATTTGAAAAGGTTTTCAACGGCTACGCCACACCCGTTGCCGATGCGATTCAACTTGATGGGTCGGGTCGCGTGGTTTCCCTCGAAAGGGAAGGGCTCGGCTTTCGGCCTCGGCCAATCAAGATTGTGGTGGATTCCAAAGATGCCGTCGATATCGCCCGGAACAAGTTCAGCGAGCAGTTCGGTGAAGTGCAGACGGCGGCTTGCGAGAAGACGTCTTACGAGTTCATGGGAGCGAGCGAGATCGATGGGCGCAGTATGTCGCCCATGGCCCCCCGGCGGCTGCGACTTTCGCACACCGTGAAGATCACGGCTCCCGGACGCACTGCCTCTGTGCTTATCGATGTCATCGACGGCGAGATCGTGCGCGATGAGATCGTGGCGCTCCCAGGCGTAAAGATTGGATTGGCGACTGAGGCCCCGCCTGAAAAGAATTCTCGGGAAAACTCAGTTCTGATTTTTCTCTTCTCTGTCGTCCTACTCGGCATGACCGTTTACTGGTACGGCCGCTTCCGCCGGGCCCAAACTCTGGTCGATTCCGACGAGCTATAGCCCTTCGCCAAGCACCTTCAACCCCGGCAGCACGTTGCCGTCGAAGTCGTAGAGACACAGGTTTTCGTAAGGCGTCTTCATCCCCGGCCATGCGATGTACTCCGGAGCCCAATATACGACGCCCATGCCTCGATCCTTGGGCACGGCGCGAACGATGCGGTTCAGCTCGCGAAGGAACGCGGCTTGGCCGGCGGGAGTCGCCGGATAGCCCGGCGCGAGTTGCTTCTTTTCGCCCAGGAAGTTGCCAGTCTGGTCCTTCCATCCGAGCGTGAAGGGATAGGCCGTTTCCACGACCATAACTGGCTTCTTGAAGCCGCCCGAAAGCCCGTTTAGGGTCTCTTGGAGTTGGGCGAACGTGCCGTGCCACCACGGGTAGAACGACACTCCGATAACGTCGTAGGTCACGCCCCGCTTCCTCAGTTCATTGAAGAAAGCCCGCGTCTCCGTGAGCTTCCCGCCTTGATCGTGATGGATCATGACCGTGGTCGACGGACTCGCTTCTTGAACCGCCCGAACACCCGCCTTCAGGAGGCGAGAAAGCGGCCCGTAGCCCGCTTCACGGGGGTCTCCGATCGGCCAAAGCATGCCGTTGCGGATCTCGTTGCCCACTTGCACCATCTCCGGAGTCGTCCCCTGGGCGACCAGCTTTTCGACGGTCGCTTTAGTGTGTTGGTAAACCGCCTGAGCCAGAGCGGCCTGATCATAGGTCTGCCA
Source organism: Fimbriimonadaceae bacterium (assembly GCA_046598515.1). Taxonomy (GTDB): domain Bacteria; phylum Armatimonadota; class Fimbriimonadia; order Fimbriimonadales; family Fimbriimonadaceae; genus JANJUB01. The sequence continues at coordinate 8,281 of JBKJIP010000226.1, forward strand.
CTTGGCGGGTGTCACCTGGTGCTGGGGGTCGGCCCAGTCGTCCGAGTAGTGGAAGTCGATCAGCAACTTCATCCCTTTCGCCTTCGCTTCCTTGGCGAGCGCGAGAGTCTTGTCGACCGAGCAATAACCCTTCGGAGGGTGGACCCAAACTCGGAGGCGAAGCAGGTTCGCGCCGCTCTTCGCGAAGGAGTCCAGCGGGTCCGTCACCTGTCCACCGTCGATGAACTTCGCGCCGAGGTCGCGATACTCCGGGACAAACGAGAGATCGGCGCCGTTCAAGAGGGGCCGGGAAAGCGCGGTCGCGATGAGCAGCGGCGTGAACATGGTCGTTCAGGTTACCGGAGGAGTCCGGCGTTCATACTTAAGGTCAATGTCCGCCGATCCCGTATTGAATGAAGAGTCCCAGCCGTCCGACTTTATCCGCGAAGCCATCCGCCAGGATCTCGCGGAGGGGAAGTTTGACCGCGTCCACACGCGTTTCCCCCCGGAGCCGAATGCCTATCTGCATATCGGGCACGCCAAGGCGATCTGGATCAACAACACCATCGCCCAGGATTTCGGCGGCAAGTTCAATTTGCGCTTCGATGACACCAATCCTCTCAAAGAGGAGCAGGAGTTCGTGGACGGGATTATCGAAGACGTTCGATGGCTTGGCGCGGGCTTCGAGGATCGGATTCTGTTCGGATCGGACTACTTCGATCAGATGCTGGAGTGGGCGAAAGAGCTCATCGGCAAAGGCAAAGCCTTCGTCTGCGACCTTACGGGCGAGCAAATGCGTGAAACGCGTGGCACCCTGACGGAACCGGGCCAGGACAGTCCGTTCCGCACCCGGAGCGTCGAAGAGAACCTGGATCTTTTCGCCCGGATGCAAGCCGGGGAGTTCCCGGACGGGGCCAAGACTTTGCGGGCAAAGATCGACATGGCCTCGCCGAATATGAACATGCGCGATCCGGTCATGTACCGAATCCGGCATGCCCACCACCATCGCCAGGGGGATAAATGGTGCATCTATCCGGCTTACGATTGGGCGCACGGCCTCGAGGATTCGATCGAGGGCATCACCCACTCGCTCTGCTCGCTGGAATACGAAGATCATCGACCGCTTTACAACTGGTTCCTGGAAGAGCTGGGCATCTATCACCCACGCCAGATCGAATTTGCGCGCTTAGGCGTGACCTACACCGTCACCAGCAAGCGGCGATTCTTGGAGTTAGTCCAGGGCGGGTATGTCAATGGATACGACGATCCGCGCATGCCGACTCTGGCCGGCCTTCGGCGACGGGGCTACACGGCGACGGCGATCAACGAATTCTGCCGACGGGCGGGCGTGGGAGGGAAGACGAATCAGACCGTCGACGCCCACGTACTCGAGGATTGCATCCGAGAAGAGCTCAACCATACGTCCGCTCGCGTCCTGGCCGTGCTAAACCCGATCAAGGTCATTCTGACGAACTACCCCGAGGGGCAAGTTGAAGAAATGGACGCGATCAACAATCCGGATAATCCGGACGCAGGAAAGCGCAAGGTCCCATTTTCGCGAGAGCTCTACATCGAGCAGGACGACTTCCGCGAAGACCCGCCACCCAAGTTTTTCCGCCTGACGCCCGGCCGCGAGGTTCGCCTGCGGTATGGCTACTTCATCAAGTGCGATGAGGTGATCAAGGATGCGGAAGGCAATATCGTCGAGCTTCATTGCACCTACGATCCCGAAACCCGCGGCGGCGATGCGCCTGATGGTCGGAAAGTGAAGGCGACGCTCCACTGGGTCTCGGCCCAGCACGCACTTCCTTGCGAAGTTCGGCTTTACGACCACCTTTTCAATCGTTCCGATCCCGATGAAGGCGGGGATTACCTGGCGAACCTGAATCCGGATTCGCTGAAGGTGATTACCGCTCAAGTCGAGCCCTCGGTGCAGGGCGCGGCGGCGGGTACGCGCTACCAGTTTGAGCGGCAGGGCTACTTCTGCGTCGATCCCGATTCGAACGGGGAGTCGATGGTGTTCAACCGCACGTCGACACTACGCGATGCTTGGGCGAACATCCAGAAAGCCGGCGGCTAGCGAAAGAGCATCGGGGCGAACTTGATGAGGTCCGCTCGCCAGAGCATCCACACGTGGCCGCCCTTGGTCTCCGAGACTTCGACCGGGATCTCCACC
>JBKJIP010000369.1:0-6690 GCA_046598515.1 Fimbriimonadaceae bacterium
CCCAGTAGATTCCGATCATGAGGAAGCTGAAGACGTAGCCGAAGTAGGAGGGCCAAAGGGAAAGAAGCTCGGAGGCCAGGTTCTTCCCTTCCTCGACATGGGGAACCTTGATTTCAAGGACCAATAGCGTTATTGCGATGGCGAAGACGCCATCGCTGAAAAACTCCAGCCTATCGGTAGAGTTTTCAGGGAATACCTCACGGTTGGCCATGCGACGAGATCTTACCGAGGCGAGTGTAAGCCAAGTGAAAGGGGGCGGGTAGCTTGCGGGAGCCAGTGCACCCCCTATGAAGTCGCACTTACTTGGGCGGGGGGTTGTTAATGATCACGTCGGGCTTGTCCTCGATGATCGTGGTCTCTCTCTTAACGTCCGGCGTGTCTTGAATGATGGTTGTCTCTTTCTCGACAGGTGTGCATCCCAGCGGTACAAGTACGAGGCCGGCGGCGGCGAGCAGAATCAGCTTTCTCATGTTGTTTCTCCTATAACCGGTTCCATCCGGCAATCGAATCAACGAATAACCATCTAAGAAAACTGTTAGAACCGACCTCATCCGTGAAAGAATCTTCACTTGCCTTCAACTCTCGCCAGTTCCGCGATGTGCACAGGAGGGCTATGACGCCCAGATAATGCCGCGAATGCCGCTCTCAGATTCGAGTATCTCGGCCAAGGCGGCCGAAACTTGTGACAAGTCGGCGCCCACATCGATCTTCTGAAAAGGGAACTTCTTTATCGTCGGGGTGCTGGGGTCGATGAAGACGCGAAAAACATTCGTCTCGTCATCCATGTTGCCGGCGCCGATCATGAACGGCGCTTTCAAGCCGCCTAGCCCGATGTACCATCCCCAGTCTTCCGCGCCAGGCTCATCGACTTGAAATCCTCGCACCCGAAATCCTTCGGCCAAGAACTGCGCCAGCTTCTTACCAAAGCGGCCCGGGTTGATCAGTTCCTCTTCGCCCGGCTCCGCCGGGAAGAGGTCACTCGTGAATTCGGCTTCGACCTTCACTTCGCCAGGTGCTTCTTCAAGAAGGCCACGCCGTCTTCGACGGCTTTCACCGCTTTCGGATCCTGCATCTTGATTTCGTGACCGACGCCCTCCAGGAAGCGGGTCTCGCAAATCAAGCCTAGTTCTTTGTAGCGAGCTTCCGCCAGACGGGCCTGCTCGGGATTGACCAGCGGGTCGATCATGCCTTGGTAGATGAACATCGGCGCAGACTTCTTGTCGATTGAGTAATACGGGCTGGCGGAGAGAATCTCGGCCTTTGCGTCAGCTTTCTTCTTGCCCAGAACTTGGTCGTAGATGAAGTCGAGATACTGCGGGAACGGCTTGCTCATATCGACGGGGCCGAAGAAGTTAAAGATCGCCTTAACGCGACTGGAAACGCCCGGAAACTCGGTCGGTTTAGGATCGCGAGTATCGCTCACGCCGAGGAACATCGCAAGATGCCCACCCGCGCTCGCGCCGCAGGAGCCGATTCGGTTCGGGTCGACGTTGTACTTGGCCGCATTGGATCGGAGGAACCGCGTGGCCGTCTGCACGTCGTCCAGCATAGCGGGCCACTTGTACTTGGGGGCCAAGCGATAGGCAATATTGGCAACGACAAAGCCCTGCTTAGAGAGTCCATCGGCCAAGGCGCTCATGTCGGCTTTCTTGCCCCCCACCCAGGCGCCACCATGGATCATGACGACGGCCGGATGAGGTCCTTTCTCGGACGTGGTCGGCTGATAGACGTCCATCTTCAGATCCGCCCCACCCGCGGTGGAATAGGTGATATCGGGCGTGACATTGCCTTGGATCACGAATAGCGAGAGCAGAGCGGCATAAACCATAGCGTTATCTTATCAGGACTCTCTCAGAATAAGAAAGTTCTCCGATTCTCATACGTGCGACCCATTCGCCCTATTCGCCCCATACGACCTATCCGCCCATTCGAGTCCAGGGCCCAACGCTCGGCTGGTACCCTTTAGGTCAATGAACGACGTTGTCATCATCAGCGGCGCGCGCACGCCGATCGGCGCTTTCGGAGGCTCGCTCGCTTCCCTTTCCGGTCCCCAACTCGGGGCGATCGCGGTCAAAGAAGCCGTGAGCCGCGCTGGCATCGAGCCCGGCGAAGTCGATGAGGTCATCCTCGGCTGCGTTCTGCAAGGTGGTCTGGGACAGGCTCCCGCCCGCCAAGCCGCGATCCACGGCGGACTGCCCAACTCCGTTCCTGCGCTCACCGTGAACAAGGTTTGCGGCTCGGGGATGAAGGCGGCAATGCTGGCCGCGCAGGCTATCAAGCTCGGCGACTCGAACATCGTGCTCGCCGGCGGCTTCGAATCGATGTCGAACGCACCGTACTTCCTGGAGAAGGCCCGCACCGGCTACCGAATGGGCAACGGCACGCTTACCGACATGATGATCCACGATGGCCTGTGGGACCCGTACAACAACGTTCACATGGGCACCTGCGGCGATGCGACCGCCTCTGAGTGCGGCTTCTCTCGAGAGAACCTCGATGAGTTCGCCGGCGAGAGCTATCGCCGCGCCCAAGCCGCTCAGTCCGCGGGCCGGTTCAACGATGAGATCGTGAACGTCGAGATTCCTCAGCGGAAGGGCGATCCTGTTGTCGTCAGCCAAGACGAAGAGCCCGGCAAGGGCGATCCCGCAAAGTTCGCCGGACTAAGGCCAGCGTTCGGCAAGGAAGGCGTCACCACCGCCGCCAATGCCAGCTCGATCAATGACGGTGCCTGCGCCATGATCATTGCTTCGGGTGCCGAAGCCGAGAAGCGCGGCATCAAGCCGCTGGGGCGGATCGTTGCTTACGCAACCCACGCCCAGGAGCCGCAATGGTTCACAACCGCGCCTGCCTACGCGATCGAAAAGCTGCTGGCGAAAGCCGGAAAGACGGTGGACGAAATCGATCTCTTCGAAGTGAATGAGGCTTTCGCGGTTGTTGCCATGGTGGTAGCCCAGAAGACGGGCATTCCCCATGAGAAGCTGAATGTTAACGGCGGAGCGGTGGCCATCGGTCACCCGATCGGCATGACCGGCGCGCGGCTGATTCTGACGGCTCTGTATGAGTTGAAGCGCCGAGGCGGCAAGTACGCCATCTGCACGCCCTGCATCGGCGGCGGCGAGGCTACGGCGGTCTTAGTCGAAGCGCTTTAGACGAATGGGCCTAATGGGTCTTATGGGTCTTATGGGTCAAATGAAGTAACACATTGGACCCATTCGACCCATTCGACCCCTGTGACCCACTAGATCACCCGAAAAATCCCGAATCCTTCGGGAAGATGATCCAGGGTTCTTCGATCTTCACCGGGCTCACGAGCGCGGCACGGTCGAAGACACCGCCATTCAGGTATCGCACTTCCGCCCCCAGCTCATCCGCAAAGAGTAGGCAGGGGGCGATGTCGTAAAGCTGCTCGCGGACGCCGACCATGCCACGGTACCGCTGCTGCATCACCCAAGTGCCCTCGACCACGAACGCACCGGAACACCGCATTCGGCCGGGGATCCGGATACCGAGCTTCATCACGCTTTCCGAGTAGCCCACCGTCTCGCGCCGCATGACTTCGCCGGCCGGGATGGGCTCAAGCTTCCTGCCATTACAAGTAACGCCATGACCTCGAGCCGAGAGATAGACCTCGTCGAGGTCGGGGAGCACAATGACGCCGAGAGTGACTTCCTCTTGCCAAAGTGCGATGCTCACGCCCCAAAGAGGAGATAGCTGAGCGAAATTGGTGGTGCCGTCGACGGGATCGACGAGCCAAAGCCCGTTCGGGCCCGGCTCAGAGAATCCAAACTCTTCGCCCCAAACCTCCGTGTTTGGCACGAGGCTGGGAAGGACGTCGCGCAGATAAGTTTCAACGTCCCGGTCGGCATTGGTGACGACGCTTCCATCCGGCTTCTCTTCGCGAACCATGTGCGTCCGCGAATCTTGGGCGATCTTCCCTGCCTGCACAGCCAAATCGGCTAACGGAGAGAGAAGCTTGCTGAGGTCGTCGCCCACGATTTCATTATGAGATGGGATATGTTTCCCTCGCCCAAACGTTCCAATAATACAAGTCGTGCTCCGATCTGCTCTCCACTCCCTGCTCGCGATCTTCTGTTTGGGCCAGCCTGGTGCTCCCGCTCAAGATCCTCCCCGTCTTCCCCGACTCGGTGAAGTCGGCGCGGTCATGAACATCGACCTTGCCGACGCCAATGTAACTCGCCGTCACTGGGAGGCGATCGACGGCTGGGGAAAGTTTGTGCGCGTGAGTGTGGCGATGGAAATCGAGGGCTACCGGCCCGATGTGAACAAACTCAAGTGGAAGCGCTTGCAAACCCTGGCGAGTGAATGCTCTCGTCGCGGGTTGGGCATGCATATCATCCTGGGGACCCTGCCCCCCGGCGGAAATCACAACGAGTGGCATGATCTGACCCGAGCACCCGGATATGAGGGCAAGCGCTATAAGGAAATCCCGGAAGCATGGTGGCAAGCCTATGCTCAGTGGCAAGAGCGAGCGGCCCGGGAGATTGTCCGCGCGTATGGTCCGAACGCGAAGTCCAAGGTTCGCTTCCAACTCTTCAATGAGCCCTATGATCGCGGCGAGGATGCCGTGGCGACCAAGCTGATGAACTACTGCCTCATCCGACTCTTGGAGAATGGCAAGATCGAGGGCTGCCCCGTGGATGGTCCGACGCTTTGGGGTCCGGCTCCCCAAATGATGCGCCAGATCGACATGTTCGCTGACCTAATCCGGAACTACCCTGACACCTTCGGCCGCGTCGATCGGATTCCGATGAATGTTTACACGACGCCGCGAACATACAATACATCTGAGGACCTAACCGCGGAGTACATTAAGAACGCGAAGAGCATGTACAGCTATGCGACCAAGAAGTTTCCGGGTCGCGGTGTTTACTTCTCCGAATTCGGCATCTCCAGGGTCTGGGACGCCCGCCCCGACATCTTTGGCGAGCGACGGAATGAAGTCGCCTCCAAGTGCCTCATCGCGGTCCTGAAGGAGATGCGGCAGTTTGTGCCGCAGATCACGATCTATCAAACTCAAGAGTCTAATCACGCGAGTCAGAAGCGCGAAGCCTTCGGTTTGATCGATGTCAACGGCAAGCCCACCGTCGATCTCGATGCGTTTCGCCGAGCCGCGCAGTAACGGAAAGCGGTGATGCGTGGTCGTTTTCTAGGACCCTTTAGCCTGGGCGACGAGGTTCGGGAACGAAACCCGCAGATTTTGCATTGCTATTCTCGGTACAATTCTGCCGATAGGTGACAATGATGAAGATTCTCCTTACGATTTCCCTTACGCTCGTTCTCGGCAGCGCCTTCGCCCAGCAATGTTGCGCTGGCGGCGGTTGCGGCAAGTCCGACCTGAAGCCGTTTAACGCTCAAGACGCCAAGTTCCTCGCCGAGGCCCAAAAGATGATGGCCTCATCCGAAGTCAAAGGCTCCTGCCCGATGGAGGAAAAGGATCACAAGGCGATGAAGAGCTCGCACAAGCTTTTCGTATCCGGCAAGGGCTACGAGAAGTTCTGTTGCTCCGGCATGGCCTCCGAAGCCCGCGAGAAGTATCTCGCCAAGGGTGTGAAGGTCGGCAAGGTCCAGAAGATCAAGAAGTAAGTTTTACTCTCACCATCCTCTAAAAAATTGACGCTCGTCCCTTGTTGGCGGGCGTCTTTCTTTTTGCGTAAATCGTAAATTGTAAATCGTAAATCGACGAACGAGAGCGAGTTTCGCCTTTGGCCCGTCTCGTCAATCCGCTGTCAGAGTCCTAAACGCACACGGACTTGCGCTTTTAACAGGCTAGGGCAGGGTCACGGGGGGGGGCAAAAGTCTCCACATCAAGATAGTTCGTCGATTTACGATTTACGATTTACGATTCCCCAAAACCATGCGCTTCCAAAACTTCCAAATCTGGCGCGGCCGACTTCCCCACTGGCGGGCGGACGATGTGACGTACTACGTCACGTTTCGCCATCGCCGAGTTCTCGATGAAGATGAACGCGTGATCTTATTCCGCAGCCTTATGAAACCGGAGGGGCGGCAGTGGGACTTGACGGTTCTCTGCGTGCTCCCAGAGGTCACGGAGCTTATCTTTCGAGTCAACGACGGCCCAGCGGGACGACCTTATGAACTGAGCGAGATCGTTGAGAAGGCGAAAGCAAAGGCCGGGAAAGGGATCATCAAGAAGTCCGGCGAACGGTACAGCCCTTTCTATACGGAAAGCTACGACCGTATCATCCGCGACGACGGCGAGCTCGAGGAAACGTGGCAGAGGATCGTCGAGTCGGCCGTCACGGCCGAGCTCGTCGAAGACCCGGAGGAGTACCGCACGCTCTGGGTGGCGGATGCTCCGAGTTGAGTAAACAAGCTGAGTTCGTAAATGGTAAATCGTAAATCGTAAATCGACGGATGAACTCGGCGCGTTCGAAACCTCAGTGCGGGAGCAGAGCCTTTAGCGACTCCGTTCAAACATCGCAACTCATCATTAACTTGAATGTTGAACGAGGTAAGAGAGCATTTCGATTTACGATTTACAATTTTACGGAGGCTCTTGCAAAAGTCGGTCCCACGTGGTGTAAAACGCCCTCGATCTTTCTAGGATCCTCATTTTCAGGCTCCCCGTCCGTCGATTTACGATTTACAATTTACGATTTACCGCGCATTCAGACGACTTTTGCAGTTGCCTCTACCATTTACCATTCA
>JBKJIP010000391.1:0-3582 GCA_046598515.1 Fimbriimonadaceae bacterium
CCTTTATGCGAGTCACGAGCAATCGAAATTTCACGTCTGGACCGCTTGGGCCGAGGTAGCCGCCTACATGGGATACGAGGATCTCAAGCCCCAAGTCCTCAACTTGATGGAACGCGAACTCATCGAGCCCTACTCCTTACGAGAGTCTGAATTCGATGATCTAATGTCGCTCACGCTAGGTGATCCCACCGGCATGGCCGCGCTCGAACATGATCATCTGGAGCCCTTCACAGATACCATCGGCACCCTTTCGCGCTGGTATGCCTATTCGACAGAAAAGCCAAAACCCCACTCCAAAACCTCGGCCGCGGTAAATTTTTTCAAGCACATCAGCGTGAACGACCCCTGTCCATGCGGCAGCGGCAAGAAGTTCAAGAAGTGCTGCAAAGCCGCCGTAAAGCCTTTCCGTTAGGACCTTTGGCGAATTCTCAGCCCAAGTGTGGGGCGCGGATGCCCGTCCCGCGCCATTTCGAGCGCTTGGAATGACGCGGTCGAACCCCCGCATCCCACATTTGTTTGTCCCCTGTCCAGCGCCAGGATAACCCTACGCCTTCCGCTTCTTGCGAAGGAAGGCGACCAGGCCGAGGCCGAGCGCGCCCATCGTGGCCGGCTCGGGTACAGCCGTGTAGCTGAACTCGAGCGAGTGGCCCGCGAACGGATTATTGTATTCGTGGGTGGCCGTATAGGGTGGGTTCTCGAGCGAAGAGAAGTTCGTCCCGGACATGGATATGCCCATCTGAATGTAGTAGTTAGACCGGGCTCCGAACACATAATCAAGCGCTGGGCCGAATCCGCCAGAGTATGTTTGGAATCCGTTTCCTGTCTGCAACCCGCTCACATTGCCTCCGACCTGATCCACGAATATCGTAAGTTCGTTATCGTCGAAGAGAGAGTTGCTGTTCGCATCGTCAAACCAGAAGAGGTTGGCGACGAAGGTAGCCCGCAGAGTCGTGGTTCCTCCCGAGGAGGGCCCGCCGCCCAGCACAATTTTTCCCTCCGAACTGACGCCCGTCGTGCTGAAGCTGGCTTCGATCGGGGTTGCACCCGTCTCGAAATGAAATCGTGTGGACTGGCCCAAATAGTAAAACTCGCCGCCCTGCGGAGTTCCATGCGAAAGTCGAATATTCTGATGACCCTTGAGATTGAGATTGGCTATGCCGCCGGAGGGATCGCCGATTTCGGCCGTGGGGTTCCGCTGGGAGAACAGCAGATTACAGCCCGTCTCTTGGTCGAGCGAATGGGTGACGCCCGTGTAAGTGAGTTGAGCAACTGAGAACGTGCTCATTGCTCCAAATGACAAAACGATCAATAACTTTTTCATCCCGCTTTCCTCGAAGCCCAAAATGTGGGCTTCCAAGTCATTAAAGCGGTCCCGCCGTCACAGAAACGTCACAAGCTCAATGGCCACGCCGGCGCCAACTATGAGTCTGAGGTCGGTTCGCTGCGTACCAGCGCGGGCAAAGAGTTAGCGGTGGTCGTCTTCGACGACAAGCGTCTTAAATGGCGTGAAGTGACCTATCATTACCGGCGGATCGCTCCTTGCGAACAACATTTTCACAGGGAGCGTTGGCGTGCTAGAGTTGCTTGACGCTGATCGTCACGTTCCTGGTCAGCGTGTGCGGGTCATCAGTTGCCCGGAACGTGATTGCGATGTCTGTGCTAAAGGTGGCCATTCGGCGCGTGACATCTATGCTTGGCGCAAGAGCCGCTCGTTTCGAACCAACGCGAAGCGCCCCTCCGTCCCTCAAGCGTGAAGCGTCGACTTTGGATCTTTCCGGTCAGCTTTCTCGCCCTCGCCCTCATCGGCCTCGGGTCGATCACTTGGATGGGCAATCGCGATTACGAGCGGGAGCTCGAACGCGCCCGCAAGGCGGGCCTTATCGTCGCGCCCGAGGACCTTGCTCCGCCTTCGGCGACGGCAAACGAAAATGCCGCCGGGCACTATCAGACGGCGGTGAAGCTCTTTCACGCTATTCCGCTCCGGGATAAAGAGCTTGTCCTGCATTATCCTAACCGAACTCTCGAAGAGAGGAAGAAGTATGCGAAGGATAGAGGTTGGAGCTCGGTTCCAACCGATGCAGACATCGATCTCGCCTTGAAGAGCTTCGAACCCGCCTTGAATCTGCTCCGCACCGCCGTCCAGAAGCCAAAGTTGGACTTCCAGCGGGATTGGCGTCTGCCAATCCCATCTGAAATCTACGGCATTGCGCGATTGTCCGCCTCAATAAGTCTTCTGGCCCAGCGCCAGTGCCGAGCGGGTGATTTCGATGGCGGTTTTGAAAATCTCTTTCTCCTGCGCCGCATGGCCAAGCAGATCGCGACCGAGCCGATCTTCCGCTCCTATTTTGAAGCAAACTCGCTCTATGCGACCTCCCAATCGACAGCAAGCCGCATCGCCTGGGATCATAGACAGCGACCTGAGGTGGTTGAGCGCGTTCGTCGGTTTTTAGCCCTCAATGAGTTCGAGCCAGATTTACAGAAAGCCCTGCAATCCAGTTTGCTGGAGAACTTGACCATGCTCGATCTTCTGCGATCGGACCCGCGGTCGCTGGGGCTCAAAGATGATGACCTCGGTGGCGCGGATATGATCGCGGTCAAGCTCCCGCAAGCTCAACCTCGGCTGAAAGCGGCGATCCTCCGCGAGGCAATCAGAGAGAACGAGGTCCTAAAAATCCCGGAAATTGGACAGCGGGTTACCATTCTGGAGCGGGGAGATATGAGCGATGAGGATCGGTTCCTCCTCCAAATGACGCGCTACGTCCGGTCGGGCAGCGGCATGAATGGCTATTTCAACAATGTTATCTTTACGCGGCGAAACAAAGCTGCCTTTGTTATTCAGACTTACCTCTGCGAGGAGTTCGCCCACACCGGAACATTCCCGAAAGAGTTGCCCGCCCCCGCAAAGAAGATCCTCGATCCCAGCACCGGCCGGCCTTTCAAGTACACCGTCTTCAAGGATCACTGCGAGCTTCGTTCGGACCCCGATATCTACCGAGCAGAGTTTCTTCCGAAGAACTACCGCCCCCAGAACAACTAGTACGGGAACCAGGAATAAGGCAAAGGCCCCAGGGTGCTCTCCGGCCCGTCGTCAAAGGAACTGTGGACAACAACGTTCGCATTCTGCCCCCCGGCGCCCGCCAGGTGAAACCGCCCAGCCGATTCGGCGGCATCCTTCCCATGCTGATGGCCCTGCTCTACGGAGTTTCGCCCATCGACCTCATCCCCGACCTCATCCCGCTGCTGGGTTGGTCGGACGACGCCATGGTCGTCGTCATCGCCCTGACCCTCGTGATGAAGTGGCTTCGGAACAAGCGACGCTATGATCGTCAGGTGATTCGCGCATAAACGACTTTAATGGAGGGCGGGGATGCCTCGTGCCCCGCCGCCGCCCCGGCAAGCAAGTATGCTTGCCAAAATGGACTTCGCCGCCGATCGCTACGACCGCATGACCTACCGCCGCTGCGGCCGTAGCGGGCTTCGCCTTCCCGCGATTTCGCTCGGAGCGTGGGAGACCTTCGGCGGCTATCGCGGCGCGGACGTCGCCAAAGCCTGCCTCTTCCGAGCTTTTGATCTCGGCATCAC
>JBKJIP010000425.1:0-4171 GCA_046598515.1 Fimbriimonadaceae bacterium
AGAAATCAAGCGATACGAAGACGAGCCGGAGTCGCACGTTCACGAACTGCATATCGAGAACCGCTGGGGAACCCACCCTCTGGGCAAGCCGATCATCGGGACCCGAGAGTCCGTAGAGTCATTTCGACCGGATCATCTGCGCACTTACATGGATCGGCGCTACCGTGGCGACAACGTGCTTCTCGCCGTCGCCGGCAATGTCGATACAGATCGATTCTTAGGCTGGGCCAAGGAGCGCTTAGGCGGTATCAACCCCGGTGGCGATCCGATCAAGTACGACAAGCCGACGGGCAAGGCCGCCAAGAAGGAGATCCCCAAGGAAGTCGAGCAGGTTCATTTCTGCCTCGGAACGGACGCATGTTCGGTGTTCGATGATGAGATCTACTCCCTCCGCGTGCTGGATGCCGTCCTGGGCGGCGGCATGAGCAGTCGGCTCTTCCAAGAGATTCGTGAGAAGCGCGGGCTGGCCTATTCGATTGGCAGTTACTCAATGAACTACATGGGCGGCGGCTGCTTCAACGTCTACGGTGGCACTGGCCATGAGACTTGGGAACAGGTTCAGGAGCTCATTCGAACGGAGATCGACAAGCTGATTTCGGGTGGCCTTCTGGACGGCGAACTTGAGCGAGCAAAGCGCAGTTTGAGCGGCCACATCGTTCTTGCCCTCGAAGGAATGAGCGCCCGAATGAACCGGATCGCGCGCAATGAGCTGATTTTTGGGCGAGATATTCCTGTTGAGGAATCTCTCGCGAAGATAAACGCCGTAACAGAAGGGCAACTTCGCGATTTGGCTGCGAAATCGTTGACGCCCGAACTCGTCAGCACCACCGCCATTGGGCCTTTCTAGGAAACATGAAATCAGGATTCTTTGCCGCCATCGGATTGTTGTTCGCCGGTATGGGCGCCACCAGTAAACCGACTCCCGTGAAGGGTGATATCGGCGATCCTATCGCTGGCCTGACCGCGCCCGAGAAAGAGATTTATGCCAAGGGTCGAGCCCTCTTCGTACGCAACTGGACGGGCCGAAAACAGGGCCGCTCCAATGCTGTGGCATGCATTTTCTGCCACGGAGAGCCGACGATGGGCGGATTCATGTCGAACTCGATCCACCACCTCCTTTTCGTTCCCGATGAGAGCGATATCAGCGGCTTTCGCATGGTCGGCCGAGGGGGCAGAAATCTGCCCGCCGATGGCCAGATCAGACGCTCACAGCCCTTGTATGGATTGGGTCTCCTAGAGGCCGTGCCGGAGGCGACAATCCGCAAGATGGCCGATCCCGAGGACAAGAATGGCGACGGCATTTCAGGGCGCTACCTGGAAGTAGCTGGCAAACTCGGTCGCTACGGGTGGAAAGCGAATCATCCGACCGTGCAATCTTTTACCGACACCGCGTTCCACGCCGAACTGGGCTTAGCCATTGGCGAGGGCACGGACAAGAACGATCTGACCCGGGAGAAATCGGATGCCGTCGGCAGCATGCTCACTCTCTTGGCTCCTCCGCCCCTGCTAAAGTATCACCCGAAAGGGAAGGCGATGTTCACGAAGATTGGTTGTGGCGGCTGCCACACGCCCCAGCTGGTCACCGGCCCAGGCCGCCATCCGTCTTTGGAAAACCGTATCATCGAACCGTACACCGACATGCTCCTGCACGACCTGACGAGCGATCAGCAGGTCAAATCGGGCCGCGCTTCGCGAAACGAATTCCGAACAACGCCCCTTTGGGGGATCAGCCAGGTCGAGGGATCCTATATGCACGACGGAACGGCGACGACTATGGAAGAAGCTATCGAGCGCCACGGCGGCGAAGCCGCCAACTCGCGCAAGAAGTTCCAGGCCCTGTCCAAGGCCGATAAGGCCGAGTTCCTGCGTTTCCTGAACGGGCTTTAGCCTCCGTTCCCGCCTCGCCGGAAGAGGGAGTCGCACGTCGTTCGGCTTCGCCTGCCTCCTCTGCGGCTCCCTCTTCCGGTTACGCTTGTCGGCCCACGACCCAGGCCTTCGGCGCGAGCCTAACGGCGCGCACCTTCTGCCTGGGCTGAAACATTGAGGCCCTTCAGGCCCGTTAACTTCACGCTGCACGCCCTGCGTGGCGCGACGCCCGGACTGGATGAGAGTCTCGGCCTTCAGGTGCCGGGGACTGTTCACGCCACACGCCCTCGTGTGGCGCGCCGCCCAGACTGGAATGGAGCCTCTTCTGCCGCCCTGCGACATTCCCAAGCATCGGCTGTCGCGGTACATACCCCCCGCAACCCATAGCGGACGGACGATTGAGCCAATACGCTAGGTCCCAAAGACCACCACAGGAACCGCCGCCACAAGGCGGACGGTATGCCCGTTCATGCGAAAGATCGCTTTTCTCTCAATGCTCATTCTCACATCCCTCGGCCTCGCGCAGGACATGCCGCCGGCCAAGGAGATGGTCATTTCAAAGAAGGTCTTCTTGATCTTCCAAGCCGAAGTCAAAAAGGAACTGAAGATCACCGACGCCCAGGAAGGCAAAGTCAAAGAAGTCTTCGGCGATTCCCTCCAAGTCGAGGGCGACAAGATCATGATCATGATGACCGGCGACACGGACCTCGACACAATGGCCAAAAACGCCCTCAAAGTCCTCGACGCCGACCAAACCAAGCGGCTGCACGAAGTGTGGATACAGAGTTTGGACGGCGCCGCCATCGCCGATGAAGAGGTCGCCAAGCCGCTCGAGTTAACGGCGGACCAAAAGAAAAGCGTCGACAAGCTGATCGATGAGGCAGGCAAGTCGATCATCGACGAAATCCATTCGGGCGCGGGCCAAGACCTTGAAGCCGCCAAGAAGTTCAAAGAGATCCGCAAGAAAGCGGGCGAAAAGATTGTGGCGCTGTTGACGGAAGATCAAAGGAAGAAGTACGAGGCGCTGAAAGGGAAGGAGTTTAAGTTCAAGTCTGGATAGGGATGCCTTTCGTAAATCGTAAATCGTCGAGGCTCTTGCAAAAGTCGCCTGGATGCCGGTAAATCGTAAATCGACGAACGGGGAACCTGTAATGGGGGATCCTCGAAAACCGAGGGCGTTTTGCACCACATGGAACCGACATTTGCAATTGCCTCCGTAAATCGTAAATCGACGGTCGAAAGGCGAAGCATAAACTCGTATCACTCACCTGTCCACGGGGAACAACCTTAGGAACAAATCCTCGTCGGAATCAATCCCCGTTCGTCGATTTAAGATTTACAATTTACGATTTACGGCGCTTCACCCGACCATCACGGCCGCACGTTCAAATTCACCGTAACCGTGCTCGTATTCAATCCCGCCTTCGTCAGGCGATACTTGAAGGAATCCGGCCCGACGTATGCCTGCGCGGACGTGTAGTTGAACATCCCATTCGCCCCCATCGTCATCGTGCCGTGAGCCGGCTGCTGCACGATCGTGATCGCCGCGCCGCCCGCATAGCGATCGTTTGAAGTCACAGGGAGATTCGGCCGGAAGAACCGCCCCGATCTCGGCTGGTAAGCATCCGTAAGCCCAACCGGTGCCTGCTCGATCTTGACGAGTTGCATCTTGGAGTTATCCGTGCGCAGCGTAAGCACATCGCCCGACTCGTTGTGAATCACATTCGACTGCTCCATGTACGGCAGCAGGAACCCGCCGGTTTGGCTCATGCCCCAACTGAAACGCGTTTCGTTTGAACTATTCAGAGCCGCCCCAAAACTCTGCTTTAACTGAATAACCTCGTTGTTGCAGAGACTTGCGTAAAGTGAATCGTAGGGATCGATGATCAGGTCGGTGGTAAAGAGACATGCCATCGGCGATGTCCAATCACCAGTCTGAGCCAAATTACCGTCGAACGAGAAGACGCGGCCCCGATTTCCATAGTCGAACAGCATGTTCACGCGCTTGCCCGTGGCTTGGCCGCTGGCCGAATCGCGCGCGTGAATCATATCGCCGCCGTTCAGGCCCGGCGTATCGCCGAAGGCGACCTCGGTGCCGGTGTTGGCGTCGATCTTGTGAACCCGGCCATGGGACGTGAACATGCCTGGTGACGGCTCTTCCGTCCAGGAGGTCCCAGCGTAAAGATAGCTGCTTATCAGCGCGTCCTGGAGCATGATTCCGGTTGCACCAACGCTCGTTGGGTTAGATGCGCCGAGACTCCAGTTTAAACTCCCCGCCGGTGTGAAGCTCTGGACGGTTGGTCCG
>JBKJIP010000211.1:0-8684 GCA_046598515.1 Fimbriimonadaceae bacterium
GTAACGAGTTTCCTGAATGGCAGCGATGCAATCCGCTTCATGCGTGAGTATCCGGCCGACGAAGGGGTCGACCTCATCATCTGCCGCGACGATTTGCCGGATCTGGTGAACGAACACATTGCTTGGAGATTCCGCGACATCGATCGCTGGTCGAACCTGCCGATAGTCTTCATCTCGCCCACGAGCAAAGTTCAAACCGAGCCTCAGCGCAACATCTTCGCCTTGCCGCGTCCGGCCAAGCGAAAGCAGATCCAGCGCGTCATTCTTCAGGCCCTCGGCCGCCCGATTCTCGAAGTGGAAAACGACCGTGCGAATCTTTCCAAGAAGCGAGGCAAGGTTCTGCTTGTCGAGGACAACGAGATTAATCGCAAGGTTGCGGAGCACATCCTAACCCGAATCGGTTGTCAGCACGACAGCGCCGAACACGGACAAGAAGCCCTCGAACTCCTCGCCTCGGGTTGGTATGATGCCATTCTCATGGACGTCCAAATGCCGATCCTGGATGGAATCGAGACCACGGTGCGTATCCGAAATCGCGAGAGAAACTCGGGACGCCACATTCCGATTATTGCAATGACCGCCAATGCTTCGGAGAATGACCGTATCCGCTGCCTTCGCGCCGGAATGGACGACTATCTGAGCAAACCGATCGGAGCCGACGAACTTGCCCGCGCTTTGGACAAGTGGATGTCCAAGTCGCAAAGCGCCGAGAAACCGGCGGAAACTCAACGTACGCAGAGTGCGGAGATGGCCGGCTACAATCTGCTCGAACTCAGCCACCGATGCGGCGGCGACGACGCCTTTATGGCCGATATCCTTCGCGAATATCAGAGCTCCCTGGCTAGTAACTTGCTGCGGCTGCAGGATTGCGTAGAGAGGAACGATCTGCAAGGCATCGCCACAATCGCGCACGCGCTCAAAGGTGCATCGCGCTCCGTTGGTGCCCACCCCTTGGCGAAGATTTGTGAGCAGCTCGAGGATTCCAAGACGGATCTCCAGCTTGATCCAAAGCAACTCTATAAGCGTCTGGTTCACGAAGTGGACGCATTCCGAGGCGTTCTGCAGCGCCACTTGCCCAAGGCAGCCTAAGCGTTCCCGTCATATGGCCCCAAGTAATCGCGGCTAAACGAGACCATTTGGTTCGTCGATCCGTAGTGAATGGCGATGATCTATCTGGGCTTGGCCCTTCTGTTCCTCGTGACCGCGCTTCTAACGGCCGCGGAAATGGCAACCTTTAGCGCTCGCCCGGAGCGAATGCGGCAGGTTGCCCACGCCGGTGACAAGCGAGGCACGCTCGTGCTTGCCTATCAGCGCTCGCCGGTATCGTTTCTCTCCGCGGGTCAAGTGATTGCGACGGCGGCGGCGTTCGTCACAGGCGCGATCATTCAGGCGGAGTTCACGCCGGCCATTGTTGGCTGGCTGAAGACAACATTTCAGTGGACAGACCCGACATCCGCGGAGGCCGTGGGAGGCATTACCGCTTTTCTGATCTTCACCATCCTTGCTCTGATCCTAACGAATGTCGTTCCGAAGCAGATCGGTTTCGATCATGCGGACAAGGTGGCCATCTTCTTTTCGTCGCCTTTTCGCCTGCTGATCCGGCTCACCCGTCCCATCGCCTGGCTTGTGACTATCTCGAGTCAGGTATTCGAGAAGATCGTGAATCGCCGAAACCGTGCGGGCGTTCGCGTGACGGAAGCCGACCTTCTCACTCTGCTGGCCGAGGGAATCCGAATCGGGGCCCTCGACGACCAAGAGGCTCAGTTCGTCCGTCACGCGCTTCGGCTGAGCGACCTGTCGGTGCGAGATGTTATGACTCCAATCGATAAAGTCGAGGCGATCGACGCCTTGTGGTCGCCCGGGCGAATCGACGACTTCATTCGGCAGGCGGACCACTCCTTCTTGCCGGTCTTCGACGGCAGCCTCGATCATCCTCTAGGTGTGCTTCGGGCCCGCCAGTGGCTCTCGGTGGAGGGAGTCAAGCCGAAACTCGAGGAACTGCTCTTCCCTCTTAATGTCTTGGAAGCCAAGGCGTCCGCAGTAGAGCTTTTCGCGGCGTTAAAGGGGCGCGAGTCTCGAATCGTCTTCGTGCAGGAGGAAGGCCGCACCATCGGCATGGTCACCTTGAACGACGCGGTCGAACTCTTGACGGGACGGCTTGAGTCTCTTGCGGTTTAATCAGCGTTTCTCGGATGGTTCTTTGCCTTTCGCTCGTTGCCCCGCTTGTAGTTGCCCGTCACCCGGGCCATCGCTTGCTGCTGGGCATCCTCATTCATGGTCTTTACACTTTCAAGGAATGAAGTGGCCGCTTCGCCTCGAAGCGTCGAGGCGAGTTTGCCGTGATGCCAAATTTTGACATCACCGGTATTGAGGGCTTCGAATCGGAAACTGTTCGGCTTAGGCATACCCCGTATCATGACCGTCCCGGTCATGCGTAGTTCGACCGTCCCGGTCGAAACGTGAAACCATTACATCGCAGGGGAACCAGGACGTAGTTGAGACTTTGTCATTTCGATCGCGTGATTCTTCGGCTCATAGTTGCTCCTCGACCCTTCCATCTTTCTCGAACCAGGAATAGAGAACGGGCAAGACCAGAAGCGTCAACAAGGTCGCGGAGACGATTCCGCCTATAACGACCGTCGCGAGCGGGCGCTGGACTTCGGCTCCGATCCCCGTGTTCAGCGCCATGGGCACAAACCCCAACGCGGCTACTAGAGCCGTCATTAGCACGGGACGCAACCGTTGTGTCGCGCCTTCGCGCACGGCGTCGGCGACGGACATCTCGGCCCGCAAGCGGTTGATCGCGGAGACCATGACGACTCCGTTCAAGACGGCCACACCCGATAGGGCTATAAAGCCGACTCCCGCCGAGATGCTGAAGGGTAATCCCCGCATCCAGAGGGCGACGATTCCTCCTGTCACAGCGAGGGGGACGCCAGTGAAGATCAGGATCGCTTGCTTGATCGACCCGAACGTCATGAACAGAAGCGCGAAGATGAGCGCGAGGGCGATCGGAACCACGATCATCAGCCGCGCGCTGGCCTGTTGGAGATTCTCGAACTGGCCGCCCCAGGTGATGTAATAGCCCTCGTCAAGCTTCACCTTTTCCTTGATCGCTGACTGAGCTTTCGCCACGAATGTGGCAAGGTCGGTGCCGCGGACGTTCAGTTGGACCACGACGCGGCGCTTACCGGCTTCGCGGCTGATTTGGGCTGGGGCTGGCTTGTTGTCGATATGGGCCAGCGTCGAGAGAGGCACCGATTCACCGTTCGCGAGCTTGATGGGCAAGCTTGCTATGGCCTCTGCGCTGTTCCGCACCTCGTCGGGAAGGCGGACGACAAGCTGGAACCGCTTGTCTCCTTCCAGAATCTGACCGATCTCTTCCCCACCCAGCGCGGAACTGATCAGTTCCTGCACTTCAGCGATGGAAACGCCGTAGCGAACGATCGCCTCGCGATCGATGTCGATTTGCAGGACGGGGATAGGCTCGACTTGCTCGAGCTCGACATCCGCCGATCCGGGAATCGCGGCCACGACGGCCTGAATCTCTTCCGCCTTTTGGCGCAAGATTTCCAGATCCTCGCCAAAAACCTTGATGCCTATGTCGGCTTTGACACCGGACACCAACTCGGAGAAGCGCATCTCGATGGGTTGTGAGAAGTTGTATCCCTGTCCGGGAACCTCGTTCAGCTTCTTCTCGATCTCATCCCGAATCTTGTCCTTGGTCATGCCGGGACGCCATTGATCGCGTTCCTTGAGCATGATGAAGCTGTCGGTCAGACTGATCGGCATCGGGTCCGTGGCAACCTCCGGCGTTCCGCTCCGTGAGAACATGGTGATCACTTCCGGGACTTCGATGACCTTCTTTTCGGCAGCCGTGACGAGCCGGATCGTCTCTTCGGCATTCACGGTTCGAATCCGGATGGGTTGAACCACGAGGTCGCCCTCATCGAGGGTCGGAATGAACTCCGCGCCCAGGGTGGTGAACAGCCATCCAGCAATGCCGAGCAGCGCGAGCGCCCCGCCAACCACCAACATCTTCGCCCGCAGAGCGAAGTTCAACGTGGGTCCGTAAAGCTTGCTGAAGAAGCTCATGATCGGGTTCTTGCCCTCACGGGTGTCGCCCGACATGAACATGCTTGCCAAAGCGGGGACCAGGGTCAGCGTCAAGATCAACGCTCCGATCAAAGCGAAGACAACCGTGAACGCCATCGGCTTGAACATCTTGCCTTCGGTGCCTTCCAAAGCCAAAATCGGCAGGTAAACGACGGTGATGATCGAGACGGCGAAGGCCGTGGGCTTCGCAACCTCTCGCGAAGACTCCCAGACCACATGGCGGACTTCCTGTCGAGTCAGGGTTGTCCCCTTGTGTTCCCGCGCCTCCGACAGACGGCGTACGGAGTTTTCGATCATGACGACGGCACCGTCCACGATCAACCCGAAGTCGATTGCTCCGAGGCTCATGAGGTTGCCGGAGATGCCCCATTGGTTCATCATGGCGATTGCGAAGAGCATCGAGAGAGGGATGGCGGAGGCCACGATCAGGGCGCCGCGCCAGTTGCCCAGGAGCAGCAGGAGCACGGCGATGACGAGCACGCCGCCTTCCAAGAGGCTCTTCTCGACCGTGCCTACCGTCTTGTTCACCAGATGTGCTCGGTTGTAGACCGTGGTCAGCTTCACGTCCGCAGGAAGCTGGGTTTTGATTTCCTGAATCTTGGCGTCGATGGCTTGGGCAACGGTTCGGCCGTTCGCCCCTTTCAGCATCATCCCAATAGCGAGGAGAGCTTCATGGCCGTCTTTCGTGCTGATCCCGGTGACGACGGGGGTTCCCGTTGTCACTTCAGCGACGTCGCGGACCAGAATCGGCGACCCGTCCTCGTTCGCCACCTCGATCATCTCAATATCGGCCGGCTTCGTCGCCATGCCGATCGATCGAATCAATGTTCGCTCGCCTCCCGAATCCATCACGCCGCCGCCGGCGTTCTGGTTGTTGTTCTGGAGCGCTTCGATTAGATCGTGGACGCCGAGTCCTCTTGCCTGCAGCCGAAGGGGGTCGGCGATCACTTGATACTGCTTGACGTTGCCGTCGGCGACGTTGACCTCGGCAACGCCGGGCACCGCGCGCAACTGGGGCGCGATTTGCCAGTCCATGATGGTGCGCAGGTCGGGAATCGAGCGCTTCTCACTCTCAACCGAGAACATGTAGATGTCCCCAAGGCCCGTTGAAACCGGACCCATCTGTGGGGCCTCGATGTTTTTCGGCAACTCCGCGCCCACTCGGGTCAGCCGCTCATTGACCAGTTGGCGGGCGAAGAAGATATCGACGCTGTCTTTGAAAGTGACGGTAACTTGAGAAAGGCCGTACTGGCTAAGCGACCGTGTTCCCTCGACGCCGGGCAAGCCGGACATCGCGGTTTCGATCGGGAATGTGATCAGCTGTTCGACTTCTTCCGGGCCCATGCCTCCTGTTTCGGTGTTGATTTGAACTTGGTTGGTTGTGATGTCAGGGACGGCGTCCAGGTTCAAACGAGTCCACGAGATGCCGCCCCAGAGGATCAGCGCAACGGTGGCAGCGATGACGAGCAGCCTCTGGGTGAGGCTGAAGTGCAGGATTTTGTCGAGCATTAGTGTTCATGCCCCTTCAGTTCACTCTTGACCTTCTCGCTTTTCAGCACGAAAGCGCCCTTCGTAACAACCCGAGCGCCGGGCCCCAGTCCCTTCACCACTTCGACGAAAGCACCGTTCACGCGGCCCAGTTCGACAATCTTCTCCTCGTATTTGCCGCCTTCTTCGGCGATGTAGAGCTTGCGCACGTCGCCGTCCTCGACGATTGCCGATCGCGGCACAACGAGAGCATTCGAATTGGCACCCACTCCAAGGGCGACCTTGGCGAACATACCGGCTCGAAGCGCGCCATCTCGGTTCTCGACGAGGACCTGAACCGGCATAGCCCTCGACTTCGGATCGAGACGATTGCCGACCACCTGGACCGTGCCCAGGAAGACCCGGCCCGGAAAGGCCGCGACTCGGACTTGGGCGGCGCCGCCGGTTCGGGCGAGCCCGACTTGCTTATCCGACACGGACGCGACGACCCAGACCGTGCGCAAGTTTTCAATCTCGCAGATTTCCGTCGATCGCTCGACGGCTTGACCGATTGTCGCTTCAAGGTCCACGATCGTGCCCCCGATGGGGGCGGTAACGGTTAACGTGCCTCCCGATGCGCGGCCATTGCCGGCATAGGCTTGATAACCTGCGCGGGCGGCGGCGAGCCCCTTTCGAGCGCCTACGATATCTGCCAGGGCTGAGTTGAGTTTGATCTTGTCTTGCTGAACTTCTAGATTAGCTGAGCGAACTTCGGCCTCCGCGGCTTGAAGCTCGCGTGAATTCGCGAGCCCGCGATCGGCGATCAGGCGTTCGCGCTCGTAAGTGGCCTTGGCCAGTTCGATTTTGCGCTCCGCGTTCTTCTGCCGAATCTTGTCCGTCGCCACCTCCAGTCGAGTCTGTTCAAGCTCCGTGCGAGAGATGAGTTCTTGCTTGTATAGGCGCTCCGCTCGTTCGAGTTGGGCTTCGTGTACGGTTTGATCCTGAAGTCCCCGCTCCAACTCGGCTTCGGCATCGGCTAAGTCCTTTTGGGCAGCCTGAAGGGCGGGCTGGCTGAACGCGCCTGTTTTAGCAAAGGCCCGTTGACGCTCGAGGAGCTGCTTGGCGGTTCGTAGACGACCATTGGCGAGATCAATCTGAGCCCGAGCTTCCTTCGCCGAGGCCTCCGTTGAGAACACATCGCGCTCTGCTTCACTTATACGGACGGCGGCTTCGGCGAGGTCTCCGGAACGGATGCTGGCAATTGGTTGCCCAGACCGCACCGTTTCTCCCACACGCACAAACAGCTTCGTGATCTGGCCCGCCGCGGGCGGGGTGACCACGGCTTTTCCTTGAGAGGTGCTGGTCACCGTGCCCGGAATATCCAGTTGGCTCTGCATCATCATGCTGCGGGCGGTCTCGACCTCGATGCCCGCGATCTTGGCGGCTTCGGCGGTCAGGACAATGTCCTCCGAGTGCCCGGCTTCTTCTTTACTGGGTTCTTCGTGAGCATGCTCATCGCCCGGAGCTCGGCCGCAGGCGGTCAGCGCCATGCAGATGGCAAGTAGGAGGGGAAGGCGTCTCATGGCGTCACCTCCAAGAGCTGGCCGGTCGCCTTGAGGTACCGAGCATGGGCGCGAGCAGATCGCGCTTTCGACTCGACATACGCCATTTCCAAGTCCCGCAGAACGCGCGTGGCATCCAGGACTTCGAGCAGCGTGGTTGCGTGCTCGGTCAGGCCAGGGCGTAGCCGCTCCACTAACTCCTTTGCTTTCGAGACGAGGGCGGCGTACTTTTCAACTTGCCGCTTGGCTGCCGCCGCTTCTGATTTGGCGGCTTTGACTTCGCCAAGCGCGAGCATCGTGGCGTCCGCGAGTGCTTTTCGAGCGGCGTCGGCTTTGGTCGCCGCCGACTTAGTTTCTGAACGCGCTCGGCCGAAATCGAAGAGCGGGATGGAAAGCTGGACGCGGAGGCCGTACCGGTCTTCGCGCTCCTGCCAAGGCGTTCGCCGGCCCTGAAGTTCGAGTTCAGGCATGTTCCCCAGGCGAGCAATCCCGACTTCGGCCTCCGCGGCCGAAACTTCGGCGGCGAGCAATTGAAGATCCGCTCTCTGGTGGATCAATCCTGCGTCGTCTGTGTCCGTGATTTCTAGGTTCGGCAAATCGCCACCAATCTCCGCTTTCGCATCGAGCCCCATGATTGTGGAGAGCCTCTTCAGGTTAGCTTCTGCCTCTGCTTGCCGCTGCTCAGTGGCCAGCTTTGCTTGTTCGAGGTCGAGACTGACTTGGGTGAGGTGAAAGCCGGGCTCGATTCCACCGTCAACCCGGGCTTTGGTCGCCTCATAGAGTCTCTCGTAAACCGCTTGAACCGCCTGGGCGCTCCTGAGTAGCTCGGAGGAGGTTGCCGCTTCAACGTAGGCACTGACCACTTCCGACTGCACCTCAAGCGCGATCTGGCGATAGCCGGCTTGGGCAGCTAACACCATGGCGGTACCCGTTCTGCGATGAGCGGAGGCCCGACCGAAGAGATCGAGGGGCTGGCTGAGGACGAGATCGTCGTCGCTGCCGCCCGTCTCCGGGTCGGAACCATAGCCAAGTGAAAGGCGGGTCGAGGGATAAGAGCCGAGGGCGCGACGGGCGAGATTTGCCTGCTCTACGCGGAGACGCGCCGCTTCTAACGCGGGTCGATTTGCCCGGGAAGAGCGGATTGCATGGTCGAGCGTGGTCGGTTGGGCTCCGACGAATGCCGAGAGGGCGAAGATGCAAAAGGTCTGTAACGTTTTCAAAGAGACTCCATCTGATACAGGTCAAGGGCCCCTTAGCGGGGCCATCGGCTAGATCAGATGAAGAGGGGGTGCTCGCGAGGAGCACGAATCCGGGGGCGCGTTGGGAAAACCACGCTCAACCTGGATGTGAACCGTTCTCGGTTCAATAGTGAGCAATTCGATGATCGAAATCTCGGGTTGCGAAACCAGCGTTGCGACGGGGCCGAATGGTGCCGTCGAAGTCGTTGCTACGACCGGACTATGCTCTTGGCAGGTCGTCAATGTGCAGCAGGAATGACAGTCCCGGGGTCGATTCTGGTCGAAGGAACTGACTTCTTTG
>JBKJIP010000216.1:0-6315 GCA_046598515.1 Fimbriimonadaceae bacterium
ACGGCCAACACCAAACTCATTTTTATCGCCAATCCGAACAATCCCACCGGCACCATCGTTCGGCGGCCCGAGTTGGAAGCATTTCTGAAGGACCTTCCCGCGGAGACGACGACGGTGCTGGACGAGGCTTATTTTGAGTTCGCCCGCGAAGCCGAGGGATTTCCGGACAGCATCGAACTGCTGTCGGAAAACTTCAATGTGATCGGGTTGAGAACCTTCAGCAAAACCTTTGGGCTGGCGGGCATCCGGGTCGGCTACGGATTTGCCGCTCAGTCCGTCGTAGATGCCTTCGACCGCGCTCGGGAGCCATTCAATGTCAACAGCCTCGCTCAAGTCGCCGCCATCGCCGCTCTTCAGGATGACGATCACATCCGGGCCACGGTCGAGAACAACCGGCGCGGTCTGAAAAAGCTCGGAGATGCCCTAGCGGCGGTTGGGGCTAAGGTCTGCGAGAGCTATGCGAATTTTGTTTTCGCGGACTTGGGCCGTCCTGCCCAGCCCGTTTTTCAGGCTTTTCTTCGCAAAGGGATCATTATTCGTAGCGGCGAGGCCTTCGGCACCCCGCATTGCGTCCGAGTCAGTGTTGGCACGGAAGAGGAGATGGACACGTTCATATCCGAGCTTCCCGCTGTCATGGCTGGCTAAAACACCTACGGCTAACTCAAAAATTTGACTTTTTTCGGGAATTGCCATAGGTCCCGCAACGATTTGCGGTCTTGCGATGTTATGCGACAATGGATCGTGCGTTTCAAGAGGCGCATGATAAACTCAACAGACAGGTGAAACTAAATATGAAGAAACTTCTTATGCTGCTTTGCGCGGCTTCGATCATTGTAACGGCTATCGGCTGCGGCTCCAAGACCGAAGAGGGGGGCGCGACGCCCGAGACGACGACGACCAAGGGTGCCAACGACCCGGCCGGCGACACCAAGAAAGTCGAAGACCAGTAAGGCTCTCGCGCCAACCGGCGCGGAACACGATCAGACGGCGGCCCTCGGCCGCCGTCTTTGTTTTGCGGGTGTAAATTGACGTTGATGCGCAACGACGTCAGCCCCGAACAGATCGCCCAGTATCAGCGAGACGGATTCCTCGTGATCGAGAACTTCCTCGACGAGACCGAGTTGGAGCGCTGGCGCCACGATGTCGACGAAGCGGTCTCGCAGCGGTTGGCGGAAACGAATCCAAGCCTGACGAATCGAGATAGCGAAGAGTTCTATCGCAGCGTGTTTACGCAGTGCCTGAGGCTGGCAGACACCCATTCGGGAGTGCACGAACTTATGGTCGACCCGCGTCTCGGCGAAATGGCGGCCAAACTCGCGGGCGTTGACGGCATTCGCATTTGGCACGACCAAGCCCTCATCAAGCAGCCCTACGGCAATCCCACCGCCTGGCACTTGGATAACCCGTACTGGTCCTTCACATCCCCGGCCTCACTCTCGATCTGGGTCGCAATGGACGACGCCACGCTTACGAACGGGTGCATGCACTACCTGCCCGGAACACACAGACTTGGCAGTCATGTGGCCGTGTACATCGGCCCGAACCTGGGTGACCTTTTCAAAGTCTTCCCGGATTGGATGAAGATCGACCCCGTCGCTTGCCCCTGTCCGGCCGGATCGGCCGTCTTTCACAACGGCTTGACCGCCCATGGAGCAGGGGCGAATATGACCAACCGGCCGCGAAGGGCGATGACATGCGCTTACATGCCGGACGGCAGCACGTTCAACGGGGTGGCGAACATTCTGCCGGCGGCATACCTGGAAAAGTTGAAAGTGGGGGATGTGCTGAACGATCCCGCTCAGAATCCGCTGATTTGGCCGGTTTAGGCCACGAGTTCGAGCTCGATGCCCTCGGCTTCGCATTTGCGAAGGCATAGGGAGTAGCTGCGGAGACGGATTTCGATGGTGTCACCGAACGGGGCGACTTTGGCGACTTCGAACTCAGTTCCGACGGTCAAACCCATCTCTTGAAGCCGCAATGTGCCCGGATTAGACTCGATAGCCGTAACCCGCGCTCGATTTCCTCGTTTCAGACCAGCAAAGCTCATCTTTTTAACACGTTACCACGTTGGTGGCCCGCTAGAACTGACGCTTCTAGCAGGTGGAAAGTTTACTCCGTCCTAAAAGACCGGGACCGGTCTTCGCAGGTATGTTTTAGCCGATGTCGGCCCGTGAGCCTCGCGCCTCCGTAATCGTGAAGTCCTCCCGCGCGGGCCGGGTCCTGTCCGGCTATCCCTGGATCGCTCGGGAAGACGTGAAACAGGTCGTCGGCAAGCATGAGGCGGGGGAGATCGTGGCTGTGACCACGGAGGATGGCCGCTCGCTGGGAACTGCGACTTACAACCCGGAAGCCCGTTTCGCACTGCGGTTTTTGGATCGCGCCGTGCGAGGGATCGACAGGGAGTGGTTCGTCGAGCGCCTTCTCGCGGCCCGGGGCAGAAGGCGCTTCTCCGACACGAATTCCTGGCGCGTTCTCTTCGCGGAGGCCGACGGGGTGCCGGGGCTCATCGTCGACCGGTTCGACGGTTGGCTAGTGGTCCAGGTCCGCTCTTTGGGGATGGAGAAAATGAAGGATTTGTGGCTACCCGCCCTCATCTCTTGCGAAGCTCCAAAGGGAATCCTTGAGCGCTCCGATATGGAGGGGCGTCAGGAAGAGGGCATGGGCGACCGCGTCGAGGTGCTCTACGGGGAGGTTCCGGAGCGAATCGAGGTAGTGGAAGGCGGGATCTCGTACATCTGCCCCACGCGCGGAGGGCTGAAGACGGGCTTTTACGTGGACCAGCGCGACTGCCGGCTCAAACTTCGCAGCCTGGTGGGTCCGGGGGACAGCGTTCTCGATGTTTGCTGCTACACAGGCGGCTTCGCGCTCAACGCCGCGAGGGCCGGGGCGGAAGCGACGGGAATCGACATCTTGCCAGAAGCGGTCGAGCTGGCTCGCGAAAATGCGGCTTTGAATAGTTTAAATGCCAACTTTGTCGAAGCGAATGCCTTCGAGTGGCTGGAAACAGCGGATGGGATGTACGACACGATCCTCCTGGATCCTCCCGCGATCGCGAAGACCTCCGCCGAGCGGGACGCGCTTAAGTCGGCCGTTTACAAGCTGTCACACCTAGCGATTCCTCGCCTGCGTGCTGGCGGCCGGTTGGTCGTTTTCTCTTGTTCTTATCAACTGGGGGTCGAGGCTCTACTGGAGACGGTCCGCGGTGCGGCTAACTCGCATGGGCGCCTGCTCTATGTGGATGAAGTGACGCTGCAGCCGACAGATCACCCTTATCTGGCGCAGTTTCCGGAGAGCCTGTATTTGAAAGGCGTCTGGTGTCGGCTCTAAAGTTTCAATCTATCCACCTCCCTAAACCGATGTTGTGCGGTTTGGGGGAGGTGGGGGATTTGCGAACCGGGTGGGGGTCTCTCCGGCGAGCAAAGCAAGCCAACGACCGCGGAGGCGGTCGTAGATTTGTAGCCCCAGGTCGTAGGTCGGGGCCAAAGACCCGACCGTAGACCTGGGGTACAAGACGCCCACCAATAAAGCCCGAGGATGGAGCCGAAAACGACGAGGGCCATAGCCCGTAGGAGGTTCGACTCCATCCTCCGGCGAGACGCGGGGACAGGTAACCCGCGCGCCCTCAGGAGCACCCACCTCCGCAACCTTCCAGCATAGTCAAATGTGGGTGTACCGCGACGCTACTAAACCTCGGATGTCGCGGTACAAACCCCCGCGACCCACAATTGTTCTTCCTGCGTTCCCTCTCCCAAAGCGGCGAGCAAAGCAAGCCAACGGCCGCGGAGGCGGTCGCAGATTTGTAGCCCCAGGTCGTAGGTCGGGGCCAAGGGCCCGACCGTAGACCTGGGGTAGGAGACGCCAACCAATAAAGCCCGAGGATGGAGCCGAAAACGACGAGGGCGATAGCCCGAAGGAGGTTCGACTCCATCCTCGGGCGTCGCCTGCACAGGAAAACGATTGTAAGAATCCGCCCCCCAGCCGCGAATCACATAAAAGATGAACGCGATAAGCGGGAAAATGACGACGGTGACGGATCGCTTCGAGGAGTTACTGCAAGGCCACATTGGCATTGTGCTTCGCGTTGTCCGGACTTACTGCCGGCACACCGACGACCAACAAGACCTTGCCCAAGACATCAAACTCCAACTCTGGCGGGCGTTCCCGAAATACGACGAAAGCCGCCCCTTCTCCACCTGGATGTACCGCATCGCCCTGAACACGGCGATCTCCTGGAATCGTCGGCCCGGCCGATCGAACCTCGCCCTGGATGACGTGCCCGAAGCCGCCGCCGATCCCGCGAACGAGGATCTCCGCGCGCTTCATCACATCATCGATGGCTTGGACCCAATGAATCGGGCGCTGATGCTCCTCGTCCTCGAAGACCTCAGCCACGCCGAAATCGGCGAGATTCTGGGAATCTCACCCGCCAATGTAGCCACCAAAGTCAGCCGGCTGAAGCAGCGGCTGCGCGACCAACACCGAACGAAGGAAGAACTCTGATGGAACTCGAAGAACTGAAAACGATGTGGACCTCGGCCAACCGCCGCATGGATGAACTTGAATCCGTGAACCAAGCTATCACGCAGAAACTGGCCGAAACCCAAACCCGCGAAGCGGCACGCTCGCTACGACGGGAACCGATCTTTGAACTGATCGTAGGTGCTTTAACGGCTCTCTGGTCGGGAGGTTTCCTCGCCGACAACCTTTCCAAGATTCCCCAACTGCCGCTCGGGGCCCTTCCGGGGCTCATTGTTTTTGCGCTCGCGATTTTCACCATCGTGCTTAGCGTCCGTCAGTTGGTCATCATTTCCAAACTGGATTATTCCGGCCCGGTTGTGGAGGCCCAACGCGGGATTGCCGCCTTGCGCTCCATCCGCGTCCGATCGACCCAGCTCGTGATTCTCCTCGGGATTCCCCTGTGGCTCATCTTCCCCATTTTCTTGGGGCAGACTCTGGTCGGCTTCGAGCTGGTTCTGAAGATGAACGCGGCTTGGATTCTCGGCAACGTAGCCGTCGGGTTTGTGATCGCCGGAGCGATCATGCTGGGGGCGAAGGTCTGGGGCAAGCTACCTTTCTTCCAATCCCTAACCGAAATCCTCGCCGGCACCGAGATTTCGAAGGCGCAGATGTTGCTGACCGAGGTGGAAGCGTTCGGTACGGCCGAGTCTTAGAGGATTCTTACGTGTCCGGACGTAGTCCGGATTTGTGAAGCTCACCGATCATTACTCTCTTTGGCTAAAGACAACCCACCAACCAACTTTCGCCCCGGTCGGTGCCCGCCACTTCGACTTGATCGTCGTTGGGGCGGGCATCGTCGGCGTTAGCTTGGCGTTCAACATGCGTGGTCTCGGTGCCCGAGTGCTTTTGATCGAAGGAGACGAGGTGCTGCAGGGGGTCACGGGCTACACGACCGGAAAGCTAACCGCGCAGCACAATCTCATCTATTCCCATCTCGTAGAAACCCGGGACGAAGACGTTGCGCGCGCCTACTATGAGGCTCAGAAGTGGGCGATCGGGCATGTCGACATGCTGACCTCGGATTTCGGCATCGAATGTGACCTTAATGCCGCCGACGCGAGTGTCTTCTCGACCGACCCGGAGAACGACACTTCGATGGAAGATGAGGCGAAGGTTTACGAGCGGCTGGGTATTCCTGGATCGCTCAATTCTTCGCCCGATTACAACTTCCGAGCCCGTCGGCTCCTCACGATGCGCGACCAGCGTCACTTTCACCCCCGCAAGTATCTGCTCGGACTTTTGAAGATCGCTGCCGAAGCTGGCGTCCAGGTCATGGCGAAGAATCGGGTTCACCAGATCGATGAGGAACAGAGTCAGGTGGTCTTGGAGACGGAGCGGGGCCGATTCACGGCCGATCGCGTCGCGGTGACAACGCACTATCCTATCCACGATTCGGGCTTCTTCGTTGCGAAACTGACGCCCAAGCGATCGTACGCGACCGCGTTCCGGATGAGGGAGATGCCCACCGATGGCATGTTCATCAGCCATGACTTAGAAACCCTACGGTCTTGGCGACCGGCAAAGTTTGAGGGCGAGGATGTTTTGATCGTGGGATCCACGCATCACAAAGTGGGCGAGCAGCCGGAGGTGGGTGATGCCTATCAGGAGCTCGAGACGTGGGCACGACTCAAGTTTTCGGTCGAGGAACCGATTGCGAAATGGTCGACCCAGGATAACTGGACTCCGGACGGCGTCCCCTTCATCGGTCGCTCCCCCTCGCGGGACCGAATCTGGCTCGCCACCGGCTTTGGCGGCTGGGGCATGACCAACGGAATCGCCGGTGCCCGTCTCATCACC
>JBKJIP010000069.1:0-3748 GCA_046598515.1 Fimbriimonadaceae bacterium
CCAAATCGGCGACCGTAGTGATGTCATGGGCATTCAAGCTCCTAAGCCGGTGTTCATCATGGGTGCCCAAAACGACGGAGAATTCCCGCCGAATGCGATGAAACTGATGGCCGAGAAGATGTCACACGAGTGGGGTCTCTTTCACAAAGCCCTCAATGTTCGAGTTCAGATCTTTGATGGCCCGCATGACTACAACCAAGCGATGCGCGAAGCTTCCCTCGGCTTCTTCAATCAAACATTGAAGGGCCATGGCGAGGGCAAGCCCGTGCCGCAGCCGGTACTAGAAGCGATCAATCCCGAAGACCGTCAACTCCTGGCCCTCGATCCTCCCGCAAGGGACGAGCGCACCATGCGCGATCTCTCGCTCGAGTATCTGATCAATGCCCGAAAAGAGGTCACAGACGGGGGCGTCGGCGTGAACGGCGGACTTCTCGAAGGCAATCCCAAAGCGACCGAACTTGGCACCGGATCCCAGCGACCGGTGGCCTACGACTTTCCCGGCGGACTTCGTTTGCCCGGGATTCTATTCATTCCCAAAGGGACGCCCAAGGGCTACCGTGTCGTGGTCAGCGACGCCGGCAAAGTCGCGGAGCTTGCCGCTAGTCCTCCCGATCCGAGTGTGAAGACGCTCTATCTGGACACCCTTGGAGTTGGGGAGTTGGCGGGAATAGAAATGCGCTACCCGATCTATCTCGGCAAGTCCGTCCCCTTCATGTCCGGCTGGCACATCGCCCGCATCGCAGCTTCGGCCTTTCATTCGAAAGTGGGGGAGGTCGAGGTAATCGGTCGCGGCCCCATCTCGTCCCAGTCCGTGATGTGGGCGGGGATGATGGTTCGGTTCAAGTCCGTGGCTGGCGTTGGGTGCATGCTGGAGTGGGCGGATGTGTTCAAAGAGGGGATGCCTCCCGCCGCGATCCAGCCCCGTGCGCATCTGCTGAGCCCGCTCGAGAATCTGCGAAAGCGGGTTCCGAATAGCAAGTGGGAGTTCTAGCTAAGACAAATGTGGGATGCGGGGGTTCGTACCGCGTCATTCCGAGCGCATGGAATGTCGCGGTACGAACCCCCACGACCCACAATTGGCGAGAAGCCGTAGTTGAACTCAAGTCAAACTCAGCCGCGCGGCCCGGAGTTACACTTGAGTCTATGTTCATTGCAACCGCGGCGCAGAGTCGGGAGATCGATCGGCGGGCGATCGAAGAGTTTGGGATTACAAGCCAGCGGCTGATGGAAGCGGCGGGGGCGGAGGTGTTTGCCTCCTTGCCCGCCATGAGCAAGGTGACCATACTCTGCGGCCATGGCAACAATGGGGGCGACGGGTTCGTCGTCGCATCGCTCGCGGCTCGGAGCGGGAAGACCGTCACCTGCCTCGTAGCCGCCTCCGAATCGGAACTATCTCCGGATGCCGCTCGCCAACTCGAGCAGGCAAAGCGATCCCGAGTCCGACCCATTTTCGCGGGCGAAGCGGGATGGGCGGATGCTCTCGAAGCAATGGATGAGGCCGATGTGATCGTCGATGCTTTGCTCGGAACAGGTTCGAGAGGGCCGATCGAGGGTTACTACCTTGAAGCAATCCTCGCGGCGAATGCGACCGACGTCCCCGTGGTCAGCGTCGACATCCCCTCCGGGATCGACTGCGACACCGGCAATCCCATCGGCGAAGCGATCTGGGCGCATACTACGGTCACATTCGGACTTCCGAAGCCCTTCCTCTTCGCCGGCGAGGGCCCCGATCACGCCGGCATCTGGCGTGTCGCCGATATCGGCTTCCCGGCACCGTTGCTGGAGGAGCCAACCGGCGCTTTCCTAGTCGACACCCCATGGGCCTCCGACCGCATGCCTCTGCGCTGGCACACCAGCCACAAAGGCACCAGTGGCCACCTCGTTATTCTCGCCGGCAGCAGTCGCTACCGCGGAGCCGCAGCCCTGGCATGCTCGGGAGCCTTACGCAGCGGTGTTGGATTGATCACACTGGCCGCCCCGGAGGCGGTCTGCGCTTCGGTCGCCGCCCAGATGCCCGAAGTCACCTTCCTGCCTTTGGATGAGCAGACCGACGCACACCGGGCGGTTATCGAGGCGATCGGGCGGGCGGACGCCGTCGTGGTCGGCCCGGGCATGACGCTGGAAGCGCGCCCGCTGCTGGAAATCATCCTGCCCCAACTCGACAAGCCCAATGTGCTTGACGCGGATGCACTGAATCTGATCGCCGAAGGGCTGATGCTTCCGCCGGGTCCGTCGGTCATGACGCCCCACCCCGGCGAGATGGGACGGCTTCTGTTCTCGAACGCACAAGACGTCCAACGTGATCGTTTCGGAAGCGTCAAGGCTTTCGGAAGAGGCAAGACGATGCTGCTGAAGGGCGCAAACAGCTTGGTTTGGGAGGCCAACATGGCAACGGCCGTTTGCCCCTCAGGAAATCCGGGAATGGCGACGGCGGGGATGGGCGATGTACTTGCGGGAGTCGTCGGATCGTTGCTCGCCCAGGGTCTGTCCCCCTATGACGCGGCCGCGTGCGGAGGAGCTTTGCATTCGATGGCGGGAGACATGGCGGGGGCGGAAATCGGGCCGATTGGATACACCGCCTGGGACCTTTCCTTGCGCTTACCCAAAGCTCGCGCTAAAATCACGGCAGGGTGATTACCTACCTCGCTTCCGCCGGATCGTTCGCCGCGTCTCTCGCGGTGTTCCTTATCGCCCTCGCCGCCGCCCTCGCCTTCCTCTATTTCGGGTTGAAATGGGTAGGCCGCAACGAGGATCAGGCCCGCGCCGCCCTTGCCAAAGTGGGGATCACGACCCCCGATCCGGTCGCGCCCACTCCCGATCCGGGGGCGGCCCCTCCCCCTCCGGATCCCATGATCGCTACGCCTCCCCAGCCCATCGTGTTGACTGCTCCCGCTGCGTCGAGTCCTCAATTGGTCGACGCCTCCGGTCGAACCTTCGCTTTGGCGGAAGGCTCGAACGTCGTCAGCCGCGAGTCCGGTGGGATCGTCTTGGCCGGCGAGGCGACGGTTTCCCGGCGTCACGCGGAGGTCGTTCGCACCGGCACGGTCGCTATCGTGCGCGATCTGGGAAGCACGAACGGAACTTTTGTGAACGGTGCCCGCGTTAGCGGAGAACAGAGCTTGCGTCCCGGCGACCAAGTTCAGTTCGGGGCCGTGAGCCTGAGATACGAGGCATAACACTGTGAACGAGCGCTACGGGCCGCAGATTCTGAGGATGGGTGCGATCATCGCCCTCCTTGTCGGCATCGGCATCGCGCTGGTTCTCTACATGGACGGCCAAGGTTCGACCCACTTGGAAAAGGAACAAGAGCGTGCGGATAAACTCGGCTGGATCGTCCCATCTGGTCAGCCGAAGCCACCTATAACCCCCGAGGAAAGGATCGTCCTTGACGCCGAATCCAAGGCAATTGCAACGCTGTCCACGCTGAACTATGAAGCCCTCTATGAGAATGTACTCTCTAGGTTTAGCGATCGAGAGATCATCAAACGGACGGAGGCTGCAACTCGGCACCTTTCTGGAATAAGGACACATATCTCAGCGATTCGAAGTCCAATCATGGGTGCCGATCAAGTGCCTATAAGTCGAATGATTGTTGTCCCTGCCTTAGCGATCAGGGCCGAAGCACTCGCGCGCCAGGGTGATCGCGAGGGAGCGGTGGATTCCCTTGCGACAGCAGCCGCCCTAGCAAACGTCTTTTCTGGCAACAACTCCGCCGGGCCCAACCTTCAGCTGGATACCCGGGTCCGCT
>JBKJIP010000154.1:0-4892 GCA_046598515.1 Fimbriimonadaceae bacterium
CAGAACTTGCCGAAGCGCACGCCGACTTCTCGGAAGAGTGGGTGCTGCAAATGGACCAGTACCTCATCTTTGTTCGCCTTCGCCGGATTCTCCTCCCTCTTTTCGGGGGGCTTTGCCAGGGAGGCGAGCGCTTCTGCATAGGCGCGATGCTCCAGCTCGAGCACTTTGGCTGCCAGAGTCTCCGGAGTCTCACCCGGCTCGATTGGGCATTTCAATTGTAGGAGGACGGGACCCTCGTCGTACTTCTCAGTGACCACGTGAACAGTCGCCCCAGATTCTGTCTCCCCCGCCGCAATCACGGCTTCGTGTACATGCATGCCGTACATGCCTTTACCGCCAAACTTGGGCAGGAGGGCAGGATGAATGTTCAGGACCCGATTGGGAAAGGCGGCTAAGACTTCGAGCGGCAGGAGCCGCATGAAGCCAGCCAAGCACAGCACATCGCAGCCCTTCAGAGCCTCTAGAAGGTTCGCGGCGAAGCACTCATCGTAGGGAATCGCTTGGGTAGGGACGCCCATTTCCCGCGCGACTTCCAAAGCCGGCGCGGCTTCCGAAGGCGCCACGACCATGCTGACTGACCCGGGGATGCGGCCCTCCTGGCACGCCCGGATAATCGCGGCCATGTTCGAGCCACGGCCTTTGGTGCCGACGAGAATGCCTATGCGCACGGCGTTAGATTCTACTGCCCGACCGCCTTGCGGCCGAAAAACAGAGTCCCCCGATAATCCAACGGCTCGGTCGAGCCGGGATTCTCGCTCCATGCGACATAGACATACTTGGAGTCTACGGCACAACCGATCAGTTCGAGAGGGGCGCGGACTGAGGCGAAGGGCTTGGAAATCGCTTCCGAGGGTCCGAATTCCTTGGCACCCTTAGGCATGGCCATGTAGCGAGCTGACCACTTCGTGAAGCGCGCATCCTCTGCGGAGATGCCTTCGCGGTTATCGATGAACGCCAAATGCAGATTGCCGGAAACATCCAGAGCCATCGTCGGCATTGTTTGTCGGTAGTTCGGCTGAGCTTTGAGAACTACCTCGAGTTCGGCATCGGTCAAGCAAATGCGCGCTGGTCCAAAGGTTCGGCCGCTGTCCTCGCTGATGCGGAAGTGGGTCAGCAGAATCTGCTTCTTTTCCTCCCCGACCTTGCGCTCGACGTAGTCTGGATAGTAGGCGACGACCAGATTCTCACCGGCCGCGAGCAGGCCTCCTAACATCCACCGCTCTTGGGTATCGCCTGCAGTGGAGAGTGTGGCGATCTGGGTTCGGTCTTTCCAGGTCTTGCCGCCGTTGGTCGAGGTCGCGAACTCGATCGAAGCTAAGTTGTTGTTATCCTTGCTCACCGACCACGAGGCGTACAGAGTTCCGTCCGTGCTGACGGCCAGATGCGGATCCACCGCTTGCACCAGCTCGTCCATGACATCCACCCGACCGGCGCGTGAAAAGGTGCGTCCGAAATCGGTGGATCGATATGCATAGATTCCTTTGGAAGCCGGCCCCAACGGATAGCCATGCGACGTGATCAGACTCAAATCGGCCGATTTCGGATTGTAAACGATCGGTCCCCGATCGTAATCGCCAACAATGCGCCCTCCGATGCGAAGGGATTTGCCGGCATTGAAGGAGTAATGATTTTCAATGCCCCCGCCTCCGGCGGTGAGGTAGGTGACCTGCACCCGATCACCCCAGGCCGAAACGCGAACGTCGCTGAGCGCGGTCTCGAACGGGTTAGGCTCACCGAATGTCGCGCCCCAGTCCCGGCTGATCAGCAGAGCGCCAGGTTGATGGTGAGAAAGATAAACCGAGCCCTTATCGTTTGCGGCCAGCATCGGCTGTCCGCCCGTCCCCAGCTCTTTCACTTCCCAAGGCGCGGCTTGAGACGAAATCCCGCCCACGAGGGCGTTCAGGATCAATACGCACAGCATTAGACTTAACTATAGCCCCGCGAATTGCGCGGTAGTTTTGCCTCTCCCCGCCATGCAAAGCCGTCTGAAAGGTATCTTGATTCTCGTGAGGCGCTTTGGGGCGTGCTGCCTGATGCTGTTTTTGGCCCTGAGTGCTCGGGCGCAACAGATCGTGCTCGTACCCCTGGACAATCGCCCCGCCACCGGGCAATTCGCGCAAATGATCGCGAAAATGGCGGGAATCACGGTCCGGATTCCCCCGGACGAGATGCTTGGCCGGTTTACCATTCCCGGAAAGCCGGAAGAAATCCTCACATGGCTTGAGAGCCTCGATTATTCGAACACGCTCGCCGTAATCGTCAGCACGGACATGATCGCCTACGGTGGCCTCATCGCGTCCCGCACGATCGACACCCCCGTCGAAATCGCCAAGAAGAGGCTCGACCGCTTGGCGGCGATCAAGACCAAAACGGACAAGGTCAGCTTCTATGCCTACTCCTCGATCATGCGGCTTACGCCCACGGCTACGAAATCTGCCGCCGCCTGGAGATTGCAGCTTGGGCGCTACGCGGAGACAAAGGAGCGCTACCGGCGCACCCAGACGCCCTCCCTTCTGCAGACATTGAGGAACCTGCAAGCCAAGATTCCGCCGCAGGAAATCCTGCGTTACGATCAAACTCGCCAGCGGAATGTGGAGGTTCAACTTCACATCATTCAGCAGTTGAAGTCGTTCCTTTTCGAGTACGTGCTCTTCGGACAGGACGACGCCCAGCCCTACGGGCCGCATATCCCGGAAACCCAGCGGCTGAAAGCGAAAGCCACCAGTTCCGGCGTCGGAGGCAGGGTCTATTTTGGGGAAGGCGTCGATCAACTCGCTAATGTTCTCGTTGGCCGTAGCCTCTTGAAAGCACGCCAATGGACGCCCAGGGTTAGGTTGGTGTACTCAGACGATGCCGAGCGCAGAGCCGTTGCCGACTACGAATCCAAGCCGATCGAGGACAGTCTGCGCGATCAGATTCTCTCCAGCGGATCCCGACCGGGAACCGGCGAGCAATACGACTATTCGCTCTTTCTGAACACGCCGAGCCGCTCTGAGGACAAATTCCGCGCCTTCGCGGAGTCGCTCACGACCGAAGTCGACCAAGGGTTCCCGGTTGCGGTAGCCGATATCGACATTGGGAAGGACGGCACGTCCGATCCCGAACTTTTTGAAGCTCTCAATCAGCAGGGACGAATGATGAAACTGCTCGCTTATGCGGGCTGGAACACGGCTGGCAACACAATGGGCACAACCATTCCCGCCGCAAATACGTATCTTCTTGCCCGCCGTATTCCCGGCGGCGAATTGGAGCGCGAGTTGGCCCGTCGAGAATTCATCCTACACCGCTTTGTGAACGATTTCGCGTATCACAAGTTCGTGCGCCCAAAGGCGTACAGGATGATCGACGCCACGCCCGATGGTAGTCGCGAAGAGACCTACGGCAACGGATTCGAGGCCATTAACTCGTTCGTTCAGCAGGAACTTGCCCGCCACTTGGAAGAAACCTTCAACGCCCAGTTTTTGGGCCAGCGCTTCTTCGCCGGAGCCAAGCAGTACGAGATCGATGGGATCGAGAACATCAGCATCTCCCTACCCTGGCCGCGAGCCTATGAAGTGCGGCTTGATTTTCGGTTGCGCGCGTCCGAGGTGATCACCCTCGGCAATTTTGTTTTCCGACCCGTGGGGCTCTCGCTCTCACGCTGGAGATAAAGGATGGGGAGCCGTCGCAAAAAGCTAATCAAGCCAATTTTGGCATTTATCCATGCCGAGGTTTCCGGTGGTGTCTGCTTGCTGCTGGCCACAATCGCGGCTTTGATTTGGGCGAACAGCGGCGTGGCCGCGGACTATTTCGCGCTATGGAAGAAGCCGGTCGGACCGGCCTCTCTAATCCAAATGCCCGTTGGACTGTGGATAAACGATGGCCTCATGGCCCTGTTTTTCTTCCTCGTGGGGATGGAGATCAAGCGCGAGATCGTTGTCGGCGAACTCGGTGGTCTCAAGCGAGCGACGCTGCCTATCTTGGCCGCGCTCGGCGGCATGATTGTGCCCGCCCTGTTTTATGTTGTCTTCAATGCCGGCACCCCTACCGCACGCGGATGGGGAATCCCGATGGCCACGGATATCGCTTTTGCCCTCGGCGTGCTAACGCTCGGCGGCAAGCATGTCCCGATCGGGCTGAAAATCTTCCTCACCGCACTCGCTATCGTCGATGATCTCGGCGCGGTGCTCGTTATCGCTATCTTCTATTCCAGCCACCTGCGGCTTGATCTGCTGGCGTACGGATGCGGTGTGCTCGGGCTGTTGTGGTTCTTGTCGCGGACGTTCGTGATGAAGCTTCCGCGATCCTGGCGGTGGACTCCTTACGTGATCCTCGCGATTCCGGTGTGGTTGTTCTTCTTGAATTCAGGCGTTCACGCCACGATCGCCGGTGTCTTGCTCGCGCTGACGGTCCCGGCGGTCGTTCCCGAGGGTGACGATCACTCTCTGCTCGAAACGATCGAGCACGCTCTCAACCCTTGGATCACGTTCGTCGTGGTCCCCATCTTCGCCTTCGCGAATGCCGGCGTTGCCATCACCGGAGGCCTCGGCACGATTCTGACGGGGGCGGAGGCGAAGGGCATCGTTGCCGGGCTCGTGCTAGGAAAGGTCATCGGCATCACCTTCTTCTCCTGGATCGCGGTTCGCTTCCTTCGCTCGGAGTTACCCCCAAATGTGAACTGGCGGCACATGACGGCAGCCGGCATCTTAGGCGGAATTGGATTTACGATGTCGCTTTTCGTGACGGGGCTGGCCTTCGCCGGGAATGAGCAAGCGATCGCGGAAGGCAAGGCGGCTATTTTGGTGGCCTCTACTCTTGCGGCGATTCTGGGTCTAGTGCTTCTGAGGATTCGATTTCGACGTTCTCGCCCGCGAGCCGTCGCTTGACGGCATTCAACAAAAGCGCCCGATACA
>JBKJIP010000181.1:0-8748 GCA_046598515.1 Fimbriimonadaceae bacterium
GTGGAGAAAGTGTATCGGGAAGGCATCCGGCGCGTCGAGGCCGACGACATCAATATGGCCCGTATCCTCGGCTACAGGATCAAGCTGTTAGGCATTGTCGAGGCCAAACCGAATGGCATTCTCGCCCGCGTCCATCCGACGCTTTTGCCGCGCAAGCACCCTCTCGCGAACGTGCACGACGTTTACAATGCCGTTCAGATTAAGGGGGACTTCGTGGGCGACGTGATCTTCAGCGGCCGCGGGGCGGGCTCGGCCCCGACGGCGTCCGCCGTGGTGGGTGATCTCATCGACGTGGGACGTAACATCCGCTTGGGTGGAGCTGGCAATCTGGTGATGCCCGAGGGACAGGCGAACATGCTTTCTATCGATGAGTTGGAAACGCGGTACTACCTTCGCATGATTGTGGATGACCGGCCCAAGGTCTTAGGTAGGCTAACCACCCAATTGGGAGAGTTTGGGGTTTCCTTGGCCGCAATGGAGATGAGGGTGGTCGATCCTGTGGAGAGCACGGGCGAAATCGTGTTCCTCACGCACATGTGCCGCGAAAGAGAATTTCGCAAAGCCGTTGAATCCTTAGGGGCCCAGCAGGTCGTCAAGGAAATTCGGAATTGGATACGCGTCGAGGAACAATAGAAGAGGAGCCTTCTGCTCGCAGGTTCGCTTTGCGGGCCGCCATAGTAGCCGGCATCCTTAGCCTGGTTCCGTTCCTCTACGCCTTCTTCATCGCCCGTCAGCCGGGAACGTCGTATGTCGGCATGCAGACGGCCGTGGACGACAACATGGTCTACGCCGCCTGGATGACCCAAGCCATGAAGGGCAGTTTCCTCTTCGACAATCGGTTTGCGATCGAGCAGCAGCCGAGCCTATTCTTTCACGCGTGGTTTCTGATTCTGGGCTGGATCGCCAAGGTAACCGGCATTCCCTGGGCGCTTGCCCTCACGAGAGCGCTCTTCTCGGGAGTCGCCGTCTGGGCGGCTTATCAGTTGATCCGGCGAACCGTCGTCCATAACTATCACCAGAAGCTGGCCGTCACCGTGGTCACGATCGGCGCCGGCGCGGGCTTTCTTGCTTGGGCGCAAACGGGCCGGCTGATTACGGGCTCGAGCGTGCTATCCAGCCTGACGGATGGACGCCTCCCGATAGATGTCTGGCAACCGGAAGCGTTCGTATTCCCGTCGATGCTGGTGAATGGGCTGTTCATGGTCAGCCTGAGTCTCATCCTCGCCATTTTTGTTTGCGTGATTGACGCCCAGTATTCGTGGAAGCCCGTAGTTCCAGGCGCGCTCTGCTTTCTGGCGCTAATGAACATCCATAGCTACGATGTTCTCCTCGTGGTTCTGGTGCTTGTCGGACTCCTGGCGAGCGCGGCGGTCGCGCGAAATCTAACTGGAGCATGGGTTTCTCGGGTCGTAATCATGGGGCTTGGCGCCATACCGACCGCTCTCTGGTTCTTGTACATGCTCAAGAACGATCCCGTCTTCCAAGCTCGCGCGGCCACCGAGACCTTCGCGGCGAACTTCAAGCCGGTGCTCATCGGATTTCTGCCTTTGCTGATCCTTGGCATGGTCGCCATCGCCGCCGAAGCGAAGGATGATCCCGCCCGGAAGCGCATCCTAGCGGGACTCGGCGGATTCTATGCGGTCCTGATCGTCTTGTTCGTGCTCGCTTCGCCTGCTCGGGACGACACCTACTTTTTGACGATGGGGGCTTGGATCGGAGTCTTCATCCTCGTCGCGGGCGCGGCCGCCTTGATGGCGACGGAGAATCCGGGCCGGAATCTCGTGGTGAGTTGGGCATGTATCGGGCTCATCGCCCCCTATTTCCCCGCCCTCTTCCAGAGGAAACTCGCCATGGGATTGGCCGTTCCATGGGCGATTCTGGCCGCGATCGGATTTGGCTTCATCTTGTCGAACCGGGAGCGCGGCGTTCGGAACTTGGTCGCCGTCTTCGGACTCCTCCTGATTGGCGCCACGTCCGTGCGCTGGCTGGCCCGGGAACTCGAGTTTGCGAAAATGGGCTACGGCACGACGCTGCAAAACCCGCTGTATCTGCCGAACGAGATCACGGATATGATTGCGAAGGCGAGCGCCCTGCCGGGGAACCAAGTGGTCCTCGTCCACCCCGGCATACCGATGAAGGACGCCCCGGCGTACATGCCCGACTACAACCCCTATTTCAGCGGACTCGGCGGGGTTTACACCTACGCCGGGCACTGGAGCGAGTCGCCGGACTACAACACGAAGCGGTCGGCCGCGGGCCTTTTCTTCACGTCAAATGTTACGGATGAGCAGCGCCTCGGCTTCCTGAAGCAGCAAGGCATCACGCTGATCGTGACCCCGGTAGCCGCGGCGTTCCCCGAGATGCAGGACTCGACGAAGCTGAATATGCCGATTCCAGACTTACGGGGCCTCGGCAAGGTCATCGCCGGTGGCTCCCAGTTTGAGCTCATCCAAGTGTCACAATAGGGCATGACTCGCGAAGCGATCTCGACTCCCAACGCCCCCGCCGCTATCGGCCCCTATTCGCAAGCCGTGCAGGCTTCCGGCAACTTCCTCTTCATGAGCGGCCAAGTCGCCTTGCGTCCGGATGGAAGGTTGGCGGAGGGCGACGTGCGCGCCCAGGCCGAGCAAGTGATGGCCAATATGCGCGGCGTGCTCGAAGCGGCCGGCTTGACCTTCGATAACCTGGTGAAGACCACCATTTTCCTTTCTTCGATGGATCACTTCGCGACGGTAAACGAGGTCTACGGTGCTGTGTTCACCGGCAACCCGCCCGCGCGTTCCACAGTGGCCGTCCTCGGTTTGCCTAAGAATGTGGACGTCGAGATCGAAGGCATCGCCGTCTATTAGGCTTAGAGGCAAGGGTGCATGGCACTCCGGCACTAACAGAAGGGATTCAAGCCAGATGTGGGCCGAGGATGCATGTGCCTCGGCGACAGCCTTGCAAGTCTTCTCTCTGATCCGAGACCGACACCCGCGTGAACTCCCGGCCAGATGGGTTTGACAAGTGCCCGAGAGCCCCCAAAGGAACTCCACTTCTAAAACCTCGCATTTCTTTCACCTGAGCCATATAGTTAATGCCAGCAATTCGCCAACAATCCTAATGTCGTGCGCTGAAGCGTGCGGCCGGAGATTTAGCGCATGCCGGTTTTTCAGTTCACAGCCATCGATTCCACCGGGCGAACGGTTCGCAGTTCTATGGAGGCCGATTCCGAGTCACTTGTACTCGCGAAGCTCCGCGACCAGGCAATGCATTGCACGGAGATCAAGGTCTCCAAGAGCAAGGTGCCGAGGTCGCTTGGTAAGAAAAAGCTGAAGCCGAAGACCCTCGTCGTCTTCTCGCGTCAGTTCGCCACCATGATCGACTCGGGCATCCCCATCCTTCGTTGCTTGGACATTTTGGGGTCCTCGCAGAAAGATCCCACCATGAAAGCTGCCACGGAAGCCGTTCTCGGTGACGTGAAAAGCGGTATGGCTCTGAACGAGGCGATGGTGAAGCACCCGGACGTCTTCAACAAGCTTTACATCAACATGATCCGCGCCGCCGAAGTCGGTGGCATTCTCGACCAGATTCTCGACCGTTTGGCCGGATTCCTCGAGTACGAAGCGGAAATCAAGGGCAAGATCAAGGCGGCGATGATGTATCCCGTCCTCGTCCTCATCTTCTCCTTCGTGATGTTGTTCGCGCTGTTCAGCTTCGTTCTGCCGAAGTTTAAAGAGATTTTCACGGGTATGGACGTCGAGCTCCCGCCCGTTACGGCCGCCCTTTTCGCCATGGGCGACTTCATGAACAAGTTCTGGTGGATCATCCTCCTCGCCATGGGCGGCGGATGGTTTGCGTTGAAGCAATGGGCGAAGACACCGCATGGTCGCTACAAGCTGGACTACTTCAAGCTGAAATTCCCGGTCGTCGGCGAGCTTGCATTGAAGATGTCGATCGCTCGATTCACGCGAACCTTTGGAACCTTGATTAACTCCGG
This sequence comes from Fimbriimonadaceae bacterium, assembly GCA_046598515.1. GTDB lineage: Bacteria > Armatimonadota > Fimbriimonadia > Fimbriimonadales > Fimbriimonadaceae > JANJUB01. Next base: position 3,980 of record JBKJIP010000181.1, read on the forward strand.
CGTTCCGATGCTCCGCAGCCTTGAAATCGTCGGTGAGACCTTGAACAACCAGGTCCTCATGACGGCGATCGAGCAGACTCGCGTCGCGATCCGAGAAGGAAACAAGCTGAGCGATCCGCTCGCCAAGTCCAACCTCTTCCCAACGATGGTCACGACCATGATCGACGTTGGCGAAGAATCGGGGCGTCTCTCGGAGATGCTCGTCAAAATCGGCGACTTCTACGACGAGGAAGTCGAACAAACGGTTAAAGGCCTTACCAGCATGATCGAGCCGATGCTCATCATCTTCATGGGCGGCATTGTCGGCTTCATCGCCATCTCGGTTATGACCCCGATCTTCAAACTCGTCAACAGCGTCAAGTAATGACGCACTTTGATTCCCTCCGAGTCTGGGCAGGCTCGGAGGGTGAATGTTCCGGCGAAGGATCGTCGGAGGGCCAGCTAGGATTCAACGGAGTGATGGAATGTCAAATGTAGTTGAGATGTATGAGGATCCGGAAGCCCTTGTACATCGTTACCTGGAGACCAAGCGCGAGGACCTGAAAGACCTCATCATGGTTCAGTACGCGAACACAGTAGAGCGTATCGCGCGTCGCTTCGCGGGAATAGAGCCGATCGAGGACCTAACGCAAGTCGGATTTATCGGGTTGCTCAATGCCTTGACGAAGTTTGATCCGACGGCCGGGGTCCGGTTCAATACTTATGCTACGTATCTGGTTGCAGGAGAGATCAAGCACTATCTGCGCGATCGATCGCAGACCATTCGCCAACCGGCGTGGCTCCAAGAGCTCCGCCAAAAGGTGAACAAGGCGTCCGCCAACCTTCAAGTCGAACTCGGCCGAACGCCGCAGGATCGCGAGGTCGCCGAGCGTGTCGGCGTGAGTGAAAGCGCTATTCGAGAGGTCTATCAAACCCAGGAGATGATGAAAGTCGCCTCCCTCGATAGCTCGCCGATGGACGATGATTCAGACTCCGAAGTCGACAAGCTCGATGCCTCCGCTTACTGTCCCGAACAACTTTGTACGGAAGAAAGATTGGTCCTTGAGCACGCGATGCGCCAGCTTCGCGACCTCGAGCGCCAAGTCCTCATCTTTTTCCACTTCGAGATGCTGAATCAGACTGAGATTGCGGCAAAACTCAACATCTCGTGCAACTATGTTTCCCATATCTTGCGCCAGTCTCTTTCCAAACTTCGAAAGATCCTGACTCAGGAAGAGTCGAACGACCGCGTACTTCGCCGGCAGGCCATGGAGATGGACTACGAGGTTTTGGACCCGATCACGGGTGCCTATACCGAGCAGTTCTTCAAAACGCGACTTGAAGAAGAAGTCCATCGTGCGTCCTGTCAGGACACGTTGGTCGGCCTGGTCGTCGTCGAGTTTTCCGGTCTAGATGCGTTACGCCGGTTCTACGGCGAGGCTTCGGTCGAAGAGTTCATGTCCGATGCCGCGGAGTTCTTCCGCGGGTCGGTGCGACGCCTCGATCTCGTGTGCCGAATCGGCGATGCCGGCTACGGCATGATCCTGCCTGGTGTAGGCGACCACGTTTCTCTCGTTCGAGACCGACTGATCCGCAAGCTGACGGCCTGGATTTCGGCCAGATACGCGCAGGGAAGCCCCATTCGCGTAACCGTAGGCAACGCCCTCTTCCCGGACCGTTCGGGCAGCGTCAAGGACCAACTTCGCCAGATCGAGATGGAGCCTTTGGAGCCGACCGAACTCAAGATAGCCGCGTAACTCTTCCTCCCCTGTAGGGGAGGATCTGTGACCGTAGGGAACTGAGGTGGGGTGAGGCGGCTTCGGAATAGCAACTGGGCCGGGAGTCGCCACATGAACCCCGCGATCCACTTTCTACAAGCCGAATCGGAGTTTGAGAGGCTGTCTCACCTCTCCCCAGTTCCCTACGGTCACAGGCCCTCCCCCCAAAGGGGAGGGAAGTAGTCCCAATCCTAGCTATGGGATTTATCCGGAAAGTCACCGGAAACGTAGAGTTCGAACGCACACGCACTATAAAGCCGCGCGGCAAAGTAATATCGCAAGCGATATGCGTGCTCTCCGCCTTATCTTGCCGATGGCCCTGGCCATCGCCTGCTCTCCCGCTTTGGCTCAGAAAAAGCCGCTCGACGCCACTGCGTACGACATCTGGCGATCCGTCACCGCGCCGACTCTGTCGCCGGACGGCAAATGGATGGCGTATGGTTACTCGCCGCAAGAGGGCGACCGGGCCAACGAGGTCAAGGCGACCGACGGCTCGAAGACCTACACGTTCGAGCGCGGATCGCTCTTCCGCTTTAGCCGCGATTCCAAATACTTGGTCGCCTCCGTGATTCCAAAGTTCGCGGATAGCAAGAAGGCCCGCATCGCCAAGGCAAAGCCCGAAGACATGCCGAAGAACGTCCTCATGATCCTGAATCTGGAGACCGGGCAGAAGACGGAACTGGAGCGCGTTACGGGCTTCACCATGCCCCAGGAAGATTCGGGCTGGATCATGTACACCCCCGAACCGCCGAAGCCGGAGCCCGCTAAGCCGAACACCGCCCCCGCCGCGACCACTCCACCGGCGACAACAGCTCCGGCGGCCGAGGCAAAGCAAGACGATAAGCCGAAGAAGAAGTCTGACCATGCAGTCGGGCGTTCCTTCGTCTTGCGCGAGCTGGCCACCGGCAAAGAAGTTAAGCTCAGCGACATCGTGACCTCGACCTTCACCAAGAAGGGCGACAAGCTGTTCCTCGTGAAGTCCACGAAGGACGGTGCGGGTGACGGCGTCTTCGTCCTAGATCTCGCGAGCGGGAAAGAGACGGCGATCATGCAGCAGATGGGCAAGTATCCGCGCATGGTCGTGAAAGACGACGGCTCCTGCCTTGCCTTCATCACCGACAAAGACGACTACGCGGCGAAGAAGCCGAAGCAAGCGCTGTATGTTTGGGATGGCAAGACCCTGCGCGCGATGGCGAAAGACGGCGGAGAGAACGTTCCTAAAGACTGGATGCTGACCGCCTCCGGCCAACTCAGCTTCAGCGAGTCGGGTCGCAAGCTCACGTTCGCAACGGTGCCGGTACCGGCTGAAGAGAAGAAGGACGAGACCCCCGACGAGGACAAGGTGAACGTCGACATCTGGAACTGGATGGACCCTATCTTGCAGCCTCAGCAGCTTCTCCAAGCGGGAGCGGAACGCACGCGAACCTACGATGCCGTTCTCAACTTGGGAACTGGCAAGGCCATTCAGCTTGAGAATCCCGACGTTCCCAACGTCCTCCAGAGCAACAAGGGCGACGGCGAGTTCGGATTGGTCAACTATGACAAGCCGTACCGCCGCGAAGGCTCCTGGGGCGTTGACATGTCCGACATCTATGTCGTCGACTTAAAGACCGGCACTCGGGACAAGATGCTCGAGAAGTTCGAGGGGAATGTCGGCTTCTCTCCGACAGGCAAATTCCTTTTCGGCTATAGCAGCACCGCCCGGCAGTGGTTCAGCATCAACCCCAAGACTCGCGAGCGCGTGCCCGTCAGCGCCGGCATCCCATATCCCGTGTACGACGAGATGGACGACCATCCCGACCACGCGCCGCCCTACGGCATCGCGGGATGGACGAAGGACGATGCCGGAGTTCTGATCAACGACCGGTACGACATCTGGCTCTGCGACCCTACCGGCAAGAACACGCCTCGCAAGCTGACGAGCGGCCGAGCCCGTTACCGAATCTATCGCGAGTTTTCGATCGATCCCGAAGAGGAATACATCGGAGACACGTTCTACTGCACGATCATGGACGACAACACGAAGGCCACCGGCATCGTGCGCGTCGACAAGGGTGTCGAGACGACGCTCATCCATGGCGACAAGAAATTCAACTGGCTGGGCAAGGCCAAGGATGCGGATAAGGTTCTTTTCGCGCAGATGACGTTCACCGAGTATCCGGATGTCTGGCTGACCAACCTCAGCTTCGCCGACCCCAAGAAGATGACTGACGCGAATCCTCAGCAGAAGGATTGGAACTGGGGCACCGAAGAGCTGGTGATATACCGCTCAAACGACGGAGAAGAGCTCCAAGGGCTCCTCTTCAAGCCCGAGAACTTCGATTACGGCAAGAAGTATCCGATGATCGCCTACTTCTACGAGCGAGACGCGGATACGCTTCACGCCTACCGCACACCGGCCCCGAGTGCCTCGACGATCAACATCGCGATGTACGTTTCGAACGGCTATCTCGTCTTCGTACCGGACATCGCCTATAAGGTCGGTTATCCAGGAGAGAGCGCGATCTCCGCGATCACGGCGGGCGTGAACAAACTCATCGATCGCGGCTACGTCGACCCAAAGAAGGTTGGCATCCAAGGTCAAAGTTGGGGCGGCTATCAGGTCGCGTACATGATCACCGAATCCAACATGTTCGCCGCCGCCTGCGCGGGCGCGCCGGTTGTCAACATGTTCTCGGCTTACGGCGGCATTCGCTGGGGTTCCGGTCTCGTGCGGCAGTTCCAGTATGAGAAGACCCAGTCGAGAATCGGCGGCACCCCGTGGAACAATACGATGCGCTACTTCGAGAACTCGCCCATCTTCTATGCCGACAAGGTGAAGACGCCGCTGCTGATCATGCATAACGATGCGGACGGCTCGGTTCCGTGGTGGCAATCGATCGAGTACTTCACGGCATTGCGCCGACTGGATAAGCCGGCTTGGATGGCTGTCTATAACGGTGAGGATCATAACCTGATCCAGCGCAAGAATCGAAAAGACTGGTCGATCCGCATGCAGCAGTTCTTCGACCA
>JBKJIP010000253.1:0-10042 GCA_046598515.1 Fimbriimonadaceae bacterium
GTGTTTACGCGACGCCTGAGCGTCCGCGATTTGTATCTGCGCACCCTCGCGTCCTATTTCCACGGTACCCGTGATTTCGGCCCGCATTCCGACAGCCGGCCCCTGGGTGCCAACGAGAGCGGCCACCTTTTGCGTTACGGGAGCAACCGGAACGACCGGTGCCGTCGGTTGCTGGATTTGGGGCATCACCATCGGCTGGCCGCGAAGCCTTTCGGCGGCGCGAGCCGGTGCTGAGCCCGCCCTAAGCTGAAACTCGAGCGGAAAGCTACCGACCTGGATGACCGCCCCCGGCAAGAGGGGAGCCTGCATCACGCGCTGGCCATTGACAAATGTGCCCGTCGGAGTGCCGGCATCGTAGAGCCAATACGCATCGCCCTGGCGCACGATCGAGCAGTGCAAGGGGGCCACGGATGGGTCGCCGAAGAGGGGAATGTTTGCCCGCTCGTCTCGGCCGATATGCGCGGTTTGGACGTCGAGCACCCATTCCTTGCCTTCATTCTTCCCGAGGTGGAGCCGAACCCAGGCGACCCGACCGACCTGCTCTACGACGCCAATGAGCAATCCAACTCCCGCGCCGATCAGCAAACAAAGCAGAGCGCGGCCAGGTTGCCCAACCTCTTCATTACCCACACTGGTCGTGAGGCCGGAGAGCATGATGCTCAAGGGGTCGAAGAGAGCCCCGCCTCCCACGCCGCCTAGGGCGCCGCCGATGAGCCCCTGAATCGTGCGGCGAACAGTCAATCCCGAGGCCCCGATGCCCAAACCGATGCCGGCGCCAAGTCCAGTGCCAAAGAGCGTGCGACCGGGGATCGTATTCACGCCCACCTGCTCCGTGAAATCACCGAAGATGATCCGCGCCAAGATCGCACCCGTGAAGTAACCGATGAACGCCCCGCACGCACCAAAGATGCCGCCGAGGACGACGCCCTGAATCGTGAACGTGCGCGAGCCCTTGAGGTACCCGTTGACTCCGCCGATGACGAGGCCGACGAGGAGGCCGAGCATCGTGATCAGCCGAATCTCGAAAAGACTCCAAGCTGGGTTTTCAATCCCATTGATCAAGTAGGGCGGTGCCGTCGGCTCCGTAACCACCCACGCGAGCAGCCCGGCGACCCCTCCCGCGAAAAACTTGAAGGCGATTTGGCGCACGGCTCATTATCTCCTATCACTTTGGAGGGACTTTAAGGCCAATCGTTAAAGAACCTGGTTTAGAATGCAGTTATGCGTTCGCGATCCGTTACCGTTTTCTTGCTCCTCCCCCTCTTGGCTCTTGCCCAAGACAAGGTCCAGATTACGCCCAAGTGGGAGAAGGGCCAGAAGATTAAGCAGACCTTCGAAATGACTCTGACCCTGGCGACAGTCGAGGCGAAAGTTAGCGGCATTATGCTTTCCGAAGTTCTGGAAGCAGCCGCGGACAAAACCACGATCAGCTTCAAATATGATCCCCTCAAAGTCATGCTGAACGATGAGGAGCAGAGCGTTCCTTTCGATCCTTGCAAGATTACGCTCGGCAAGGACCAGAGCGTGACGCTCGTCGACGGCGGACTACAGGGCGCGGATCAGACGCGAATCTTTCTCGCGGGCCATTTCGTGCCGCCTGCCAAGGAAGTTGCCGTCAACGACACTTGGACTTCGACCGTCCCCAAGAACGAGTCGACGGGAGTCGGAGAAATCAGCTACGAGGGCAAGTATCTCGGGCCAGAGAAAATCGGTGACGCTTCCGCCCACAAATTCCAGATCAAGATGACGGAAAAGGGTAACGATTTCTCGGTCGAAACGACGGTTTGGTCAGACACCGCCGCCAGTCCTCTGAAGATCGAAGGCAAGTTCAAGAATATGCCGGTTCCGGTTGCTTCGGATGTCGCCAACGGCAGCTTTAAGATCGAAAAGTCGAAGTAAGTCCACAAACTCGCAAAAAGAGGGTTGGTCATTTTAGGCTCTCATTGTAAAATGAACGTGAGAGCAATCTCCTCGGACCAGGAGCTAACTATGCGTGTCACCCTCTTTTCATTGGCGCTAATCGCCACGTCGATGGGCTTCGCCCAATCATTCTCAAATGCCCTATCCTTCACGCCCGAACCCGGCGTGCGTGAGCTTTCCGGTCGATTAATCGTCCGCCCGAAGCAGCTCATGAATCTTGCGAACACCGGTGTTTCGCCAGCCACCGCCTATCAAACCAGCGAGGCCAGCCGTAATGCCCTTGCCCAATACACTCTCCGCTACATTCCGGAGACGGATGAATACATCTTGCAGGTCCCGAAGGGATTGAGCGATGCCGCTCTCGCCGCCAAGCTTGCGGGACAAGGGCAGTATGAGTACATCGAGCCCGATTGGATCGTCTATCCGACCACGATTCCGAACGACCCGATGGCACAGTGGCATATTCCGAAAGTGGATGCCTATAACGCTTGGTCGCTGTACACGGCCCAAACCACGAATATCGTCGTAGCGATTACCGACACCGGGATTCGTCAGGATCACGAAGAGTTCGTCGGTCGCCTCGTTTCCGGAGCGAACAGCGCGACCGGAACCGCGATTGCCCAGAGCTCCGGCGGACTGGTCGAAGATCTAAATGGTCACGGCACGCACTGCGCTGGCATTGCGGCCGCTACGACGAATAACGCGAAGGGAGTTTGCGGCGCGGGTTGGGGTCTCAAGATCATGCCTGTTCGCGTGTCGGACTCATCCGGCGGAGGCTCGAGTTCGGCCGCGCTCGCGGCGGGTGCCCGGTGGGCGGCCGATAACGGCGCGCGCGTCGTTAGCACTAGCTACAGCGGCGTCAGCTCGGCAACCAATCAAACCACAGGTGCCTATCTCCGCAGCAAGAACGTTCTTTATTGCTTCGCGGCGGGCAACAGCAACACGAACCTCTCATCGTTCGATCATCTCGACGTTACTGTCGTCGGCGCGACGGACTCGAACGATGCGAAAGCGAGCTTCTCGTCTTACGGGCTGGCGACTGACGTTTACGCTCCAGGCGTGAATATCCTCTCGACTTATCGGACTAGCGCAACGTCCTACTCGACGCTCAGCGGAACGAGCATGGCCACACCGCTCGCGGCAGGCATCGCTACCACCGTAGCAGCTTCGAATCCCAGCATCACGAGCCAACAGCTCGAGAACGCGCTCTACTTCTCCTGCGATGACCTCGGCCCCGTCGGCAACGACACGCAATGGGGTTGGGGACGCGTGAACCTGAACAAGGCATTACGGTACGCCTACAACAAATATTCGTTCCCGACATTCACTGCAACTTCGGTTCAGGGCATTTCTGCCGGAGACGCTTTGAGCGCGCTGAACACTTCGGACGACCAGTATTGGCGCGTGAACAGCGACCAATGGGTTACCGTTCGCCTGCGATTCAAGTCGACGCTACTTCTCATCAACAGCATGCAACTCATACTTGAAGATCAGGCCACGGCCGAAGGCGGCACGATCTGCACGGTCAGCACCGGTGGAACCGGTCAGAAGCTCGATGTTCGCCCCGTCGCCGGTTCGGATGTCCTGCGGACGATCAACGTTCCCCTGACGGCAATCGAGCCCGGCACCGGTGACATCGTTCTGGACGTCACTTACATGCCGTTCTCGCGAACGCTGCCCCAATGGCAGGCGAAGATCGACCACGCGGTCCTCTTCACCAAGCCTCTCTAGTCCGGAATCGGGCATCATCAAACGACCGAGAGAGCAATCTCGGTCGTTTTGGTTTGCCATGCCCCGAATCCCCCGTGTCGATACCGATGAAGGAAGGCGGCTGTACCGCGAGTACATCGTCGAGACGACGAAGCAATACGTCGGCTATTCCTTCTTGGCTCTGGGATTCTTCGGCTTCTTCGCCTACCGAATCCTGATCCCCGGGCCCCCGGACAAGACCGTGCTGATCGGGATCGCGATGATATTCGGCATAGGTCTGATCACGCATCTTTCGCGAAAGGCGACCAAAGATGCGGCGAAGTACAAGCTGGAACAAAAGCGCCGCTTCCCGCCCCCTCCCATCGAGAGCCAAGTCGCGGGATCCCGGCCGAATGAGGTTTCGACCGGGGATTACACGATTCGTTTCGACGAAGAAGAGTCGAAGCGAGATAGCTAGGGCGTTGCCAAGCGCAACTGGGCTTCTTTTGCCTGTAGCGCATGGAAGTGGGGATTGATGGCCAGGGCTTCTCGCAGGTAGCCGGTGGCGCGGGATCGATCTCGCTTCCAGAAGATCATTCCGGCGTGGAAGAGAACCTTGGCGTCCTTCACGCCGGTGGAAAGGGCTTTCTCCATCGCGGCTTCGGCTTCATCCAGGAGGGCGTCGCCTTCTCCGGTGATGGAATTGTGGACGTTCTTCCAATACTGGTAGGTGCCCCAAGCGAAGGTGTCATAGGCGTAGATGTCTTTCCGTGAACTCAAATCTTCCTCCGCCGCGTGATGGGCGAGGAAGGGGTGGCGGGCGTGGTCGGAAAGGAACATCGAGTAGAGGCGATCGTGCGTGTGCCGCTTCGTCGCAGCCTTCGCATGCGAGTGAGCGCTCTTGTGATTCTTCATCGCGAGCATCTCTGGCGTGGCGTTGGCCCTGTCAATCTGTGTGAAGATCGCTTGCGCTTTGGCGGGATTTCCGGTCAGGCGATAGCCGTCGGCGACGAGACCCTGGATGTCGGTCATCTTCGCCGTCTGAAGGGTCTTCTCGCCCCACTCGACAACCTGCGCCCAGTCGCCTGTTCCGGCCTTCAGGCGTGTCATCTCGGCCAGGGCCTTATAGTTGCCAGGATCCAGTCGTAGGGCCGCATTTAAAGTTCTTTCCGACTCTTCGATCTTGCCAAAGCGGAAGAGGGCTTCTCCTAGCTTGGTCTTGAACCAAGCTGTGGTTGCCGGGGAGCTAACGGAGGCGATTTCGGCGCTATTGGCGGCGTACCGCAATAGCTTTTCAGCTTCCTTATTGTTGCCCTGCAACTCTTCCCACCGGGCGAGCAGCACGGCACCGCTGGGCTCGGTACCAGGAGCGCTGAGTTTGGCCAAACACTTCTTGAAATCTCCATAGTTGCCAAGTTCCAGGTGGATTTCGGCGACGAGCCGCTTCGCGGGCTCGCTGTCGGGTTCGAGTTCGACGGCTAGTTTGGCCGCTTCGAGGCCGTCGGAAAATCGATGCTGTTCTAGGAGTGCTTGCGCAAGGCGAGTGGCGGCGCGAGAGTTGTTGCGGCGTCGCGCTTCGAGCGACTTTCGGGCCGCTGATTCGGCCTCGATCGCGGCGCTATCGTCATCTCGTTCGCGGGACTTGGCGAGATAGGCCTCGCTTAGCATGGCCCATCCCAAGGCACCATTTGGGTCGTTCTTCACCCGCTCGAGGTGGAAGGCGATCTCGCGGTCTGTCTGGGCCGGATCGTGCTTCGGTGCGGCCGTCGAAGGCTGAAGCTCCGCTGTCATTGGGGCTTGGGCGCAGCCGGCGGCGAGGATGGCGAGGGGAATGAGGAACAGGGATTTCATGGTGCGGAACTCTCATATGGGTGAAAACAGGGGCGCTCGGATTATTGAGGAGCCCCATTTTAAAGCGCGACCGTGGGTCGCGCACTCCAAGGTCGGCTCGGGAGCAAGCTCCCGAGCCATATTCCTCTTAGCGCGGTGCCCCGATGTACGGGAAGGTAGGCGTGAAGCGCTTTCCGCCCGCGCCAACGTTGTCGCTGGTGAGAGTCGGAATGTCTTTGCCATCCGCCGGCGCGAGCCCGAGGTCGGAGACGGTGGTGCCAAAGACGGCGCCCAACGAGATGTCGACAACATCGTCGGTCAGTTCGCGGCCGCCGCCTTTGGCGCCGGTCGCGCCGTTGGTCTGGACTCCGAGATAAGCGGCGCCACCGGCTTGGCTCAGATCGGCGATCATGATGTCCTGGTTAAAGATCGCCTTGATAACGTCGGTCGTCGCTTGGGACCGTCCCGCGGCGTCGGTCATGAACGACTGAATGTCGCTCGCCAACTGGGTCGGATCCTGGGTCGGCGCACCGAGGTTATTCACCTTGTGGCGATTGTTGGCAAAGGTCGCGAAGACTTCATTGACGACCGGATTCGCGAGGCGATCCTGCTGAACGTAGACGGCACCCGTCTTGACGTTCGTGGTCGTCCAAAGTCCGATCTTGCCGGACGAAGGGACGAGATTGGCTCCGCTTCCGGAGCAGCCCGCGGCAACGATACCGAAGGCGAGAGCGAGAAAGATTGTCTTTTTCATCTTGATTCTCCTAGCGAAGCAGTTGGGACTTAGGCAGTTCGATCACGATCGAAAGAACGTTGAATCCGCCATTGGAAAGGAAGTCGACCGCGGCACCCGGGGCGCGCCACGTCGTGGCCATCGGCTGATTAGGGTTTGCCGGAGGCGTGGTCAATCCGGTCGGCACGCCGCGATCCGGAAGAATGGTGAAGAACTGCTCAAGGTCGAAGAAGAACGAGTCTTCCCGAGCGCCGGCAAAAACCTTCATGCCTGTCGTCGGCGAGAACGTCGCGTTGATCGTTCCCTGGGTGGCGTAAGGCGTCATAAGCGTGTTGCTGGTGCCGACTTCCTTCGGCAACGCCGGACCGGCGATGCGCACCTTCTGGCTCGCCCCCGTTCCCGTAAACGTGGCTTGGATAACTCGGTCTTCCCGGCCATCGCCGTTGAGATCGAGCTTGAACTGATACAGCACGTTCGGATCGAACGATGCGCCGGGGCCGCCACCGGCGGCGATCAGCGGATTCACGTTCATGATCAGAACGTAGTTGTCCGGGTTCTCCTTGCTGGGGAACATGTAAACGTCGGAAATATCGGATCCGGGCCGGCTAACCACTTCGCGGGTGTCGGCATGGTCCGAACTAATGGCTTTCTGAGCAAAGAACGCGCCCGATCCGATGATGAGCGCGGTGGCCAGAAGCCCCTTGAGTTTGAATGTCATTGCTACTCCTTTATCGCCCAGTAAAATTCGGGCTTGAATAAAGTATCGCGGACCCGCCTGAACGCCACCTGACATGCGGGTTACAGGCACCTAAACTGACGTCATTTTGAACCTGTGCGCTTTCTGGCTATCCATTGGCGATCATGGGCCGGATGGACTACCGGAGGGCCTCGGGAACACCGCGAAAGCCTTCGGGCAGTTTAAGCTTCGCATAGGTTTCGATCGCAAAACGATCCGTCATGCCGGCCACATAGTCCACCGCACCGCGGACACCGTCAAAGCCTTCGGGAAGATTTCCTTCTTCGCAGTAGTGCAGGAACAGCTCGCCCACCAGAGTCCTTGCCTTGGCGATATCGGGGAAGCGCACCGGGTATTCGAAGTAGACATTCTCGAACAGCCATTCCTTGATCTGGTTCATCAGTTCGAGCATGCTGGGCGAAAGGCGAATAGCGGGTTGGTCTAGGCTGTTCTCGATCACATCGATCACCATCGCCCCAATGCGATGACCGTGGGACTCGCCCAGCGATCGGAATGGCTCTGGGATCGCGAGGATGATGCCCGAGCGGAGAGCGTCGTCGAGGTCGTGGTTTACATAGGCGATGCGATCGGAGATCCGAACCACGGCGGCTTCGAGAGTCGATGTCGGCTCGCCGTCGTGGGCGCTCAGATCCTTTCGCCCCTTGCTATGACCATCGATTCCAAGCCGAACCTCTTCGGTTAGGTTGAGCTGCTCTAGTTCGTCCACGATTCGTAGCGACTGCTCGTAGTGTCGAAAGTGTTTTGGATTCTGATCGAGTTGAACGAGAGCGGCGTCCAGGGCTTCCTCGCCAATATGTCCGAAGGGTGTATGGCCCACGTCATGCCCCAAGGCAATGGCTTCGATAAGATCTTCATTCAGGCGCAGAGCCCGCCCGATCGTACGAGCCACCTGGGCGACTTCCAGCGTGTGAGTCAGCCGCGTCCGATAATGGTCGCCCGGGGCAATGAAAACCTGAGTCTTGTACTTCAGCCTTCGAAATGCTTTCGAGTGAAGAATCCGATCGCGGTCTCTTTGATAGCACGTGCGAACTGGGTCCGCATCGACGTCGATGACACGGCCCGCACTCTCCGCGGCGAGCGCAGCCAAAGGCGATAAAGCTTCTCGCTCGCGCTGTTCGATCGATTCTCGGACTTGAAAGGGCACGAATCAAAGACGGAGCCCACCCCCGCGAGGGCGCTAACGGAAGCTGCCCATCGTGATTCCTTTGGTGAAGTAGCGCTGGGTGAAGAGGAACACGAAGATGAGGGGGATGAGAACGATCACTGCGGCCGTCATCTGTAACGGCCAGTTGGTCTGGCCATAGGAGTTCTTGAAGACGGAAAGGCCAACCTCGAGCGTCCGCATGGAGGTGGAGTTTGTGAACACCATAGGATTGAAGAAGTCCGTCCAAGTCGCGAAGAATGCGAAGGCGCCCGCCGTGGCCAACGCGGCCTTTGAGAGGGGCATGATGACGCGCCAATACACCGTGAGTTCGTTCGCCCCATCCAAACGAGCCGCTTCATCCAGCTCTTTGGGTATCTGCTCGAAAAACGATTTGAGTAAGAATATGGCGTAGGATGAGCTAATTCCAGGCACGATCAGTGCCCAATAGGTATCGAGCCAGCCGACTCCTCGGAGCATCAGAAAGACGGGAATTTGTGTCACCGGTCCGGCAAACATCATTGCGCCAAGGAACAATGCGAACGAAGTCGAGCGGCCCTTGAACTTGATTCGCGCGAAGGCATATGCCGCGAGCGAACAGATCAAGAGTTGAAGAATCACCACGGTGACGGTCACAAACACCGTATTGGTGAAAAACCGGGCGATTGGCAGGTTGGGGTGAAAGAGGACGAACTGGAAGTTCTCGAAGTGAGGGTCGAAAACTCGCTCTCCGCCCGCCACAACTTCGCGAGTGGGGACCAACCGGTCGATCGTCGGAATGGGGCTTTTCGGGGGATGGAGGGAGACGAGAACCATCCAGACAAACGGCGCAAAGAGGAAGGCGGATAGAAGAAGAAGGGAAGCGTAAGACAGAACGGCGCGAACAACTTTCATGGCGTCACAACAGCGATCTGTCCTTCACCATAAAGTAGAACGACACTAGGGCCGCGGCCAGGTCTTGGGGCTCTGATTCGAGCGAGTGAACGCCGAACGAGTCCAGTGTCGACCCCGCCAGTTTCCGGTCGTCGACCAGCATGAGGGCCGCCGCTTTCTTGTAAAGGTCTTCGATCTGTTCGAGGTCTGTATGGAGTAAATCCTTGAGGCGAGGGTCCGCGACTCGGGCCAAGAGGATCAGGTGATGGCGCGAGAGAGGAGAAAGTGCAGTGGCCAGAGCTTTCGCTTCGCCTGCATCTTCCACATCCGTGAAATTGACGATCAGCGTGCGCCGCTTCCATCGGCTGGCGAGATAGGAGAAAGCGGTCAGCGGATCGCTTTCCACTGGTTCCGCCATCACATCGTGTATCGCCTCGATGACATATCCAATCTGATTCCGGCCTTTACGGGGCGGAATGTAGCGCTGGACACGATCAGAATAGACAAGCAGTCCCACATGGTCGCCCGCCATGCTTGCCGCGTGACAGAGCATTAGAAGAGAGTCCAGCGCGTGGTCGAGCTTCGAAATCCCGTTAACTTCGCTCAGCATGCGCCGACCGATATCAATACAGAGGATTACCGGCTGGTTCCGTTCTTGCTCGTACTGGCGAATCGTCAGCTTGCCGCGGCGAGCGGAGGCTTTCCAGTCCAGTTTCCGGAAGTCGTCCCCATCCGCATAGTCGCGAAGAGACTCAAACTCTGTTCCCAGGCCTCGCATGCGTGATTTGCGAATGCCTAGTTCTCTTAACTTGCCCTTTTGTTTCAGCAAGTCGAACTGACGCAGCGCAAGCACGTTTGGATAGACCCGAACAGGTTGTTCGGTGGTCAGCCGATATTCGCGCTCGACCAGCCCAAACGGGCAGAGAATACGCACATAGGTTCCTCGAAAGATGTCCGATCCTCGGATCGGAGGCGTGACGCGATAGTCGATCACACTCGATTCGCCAGGGCCCAGCTTCAAAGGGAACTCATGCTGACTAACAGCGAATCCCGGCGGGGGCTCGTCGCGAAGACGACCGCGCATGGATTCCAAGCCATC
>JBKJIP010000281.1:0-3527 GCA_046598515.1 Fimbriimonadaceae bacterium
ACGCCCCGATCGGAAAAGGACGGCTTGGATGGGGCCGAAGTGTAATCCGAATTCCCCAATCCCCAAAACGATCGACAACCAGCCTGCTCCCACGCCGTCTTGTAGTTATCGCTCCACTCCCCATAGGGCGCGATAAAGTCAAGGTTCTCGCCATCCCTGGTCCATCCCTGAGTCTAGCCAGAACTTTACTGAAACACAAGGCGTCCCAGTAGAACATGAGTGTCAAGCGTCAGATACTAGATGTGCTCAACGTGGCACTTGTGCCGCTGGGAGCTGAGATCACTAAGCGACCGAGTGACTTGAAACCTTGGGATCAAGATTTCATCGATTGGGTCGCCAAAGCGAGGGCCGCTGGCAAGGATCCCAACGACTTCGGTGACGAGAGCTGGGGCAATGAGAACCTTGTCGTCGCTCTTCAAGAGATCTATCTTCCAAACATCAAACCATCCGACACCGTTCTCGAGGTCGGCCCCGGGACCGGTCGTCTGACCCGACACTTGATCGGCAAGTGCAAAGAGTTCATCTTCGTCGACTATTCAAAGGTGGTCATCGACTTCATCACCGAATACATGGCCGGCAAAGCTAAGTTCAAAACGGTGCTTATCGACGGCCCAGCAATGCCCGAGGTGCCTTCGAACAGCGTCGATGTCGCCTTGGCAAACGGCGTTTTCGTTCACGTGGATCCGGATGACCTGTGCTGGTTTATCTGTGACTTGGCGCGAGTTCTCAAGCCTGGCGGTAAGTTGATTTTCAGCTACAACAACATCACCTCGGACGCCTGGCTCGAGTTCTACAAAGAACACCGCGGTAAACCAGGCGACAAATGCCTGTTCAGGTTCTATCATCCCGAAGTTATAGGCAGATATGCCGAGTGCGCGGGTCTTACGGTCGAAGCGACGATTCTGCCGGAAAACTGGCTTTCCTTCGTCTCGATGGCAAAACCTAGTTAAGTGATGGCTTGGGTTCTTCGGGCTGAGGCTTGAACCATTGGGATTGCATAGTTCCGTGCAACCCAGAAATCTCGCCAAGATCGCTGAACGGCTTGCACCGCATCAGTGCCGAGAGCATCACAACCTTGTCGCTTCGGTCGACGGGGTCGAGTTCGGGACCGGTGATGGTCTGCGTCATCGTCTTAGCGTGATCGAACTCGTAGTGCCGAATTCGGATGAGCGCGAACTCCGGCTCGAACTTCGTTAGCACTTCCCAATTCAGCGTGATCGGCTCGCAGACCGTGGGCGGATGGTTCAACTCCACGAGCAAGAGAAAGAGCCCACCTGGCTTTGTCACTCGCTTAATCTGTGCGATCGTTTTATCGAGGTCCGCAACATGGTCGAGCGAATTGACCGACGCAACCACGTCAAAGTGGGCATCCGGAAATGGAGCCTCCTCCATGCCGGAGTTGACGTACTTCATTCGATGCTGATCGGTGCCAAACTTCTTGTAAGTCTCACTCAGGGAGTCAATGCCTACTGCCTCGGCCGCGTTAGTCGCCCACTCCAACGAACCGCGAGGACCCGGACCGATGTCGAGAATCTTTTTTTGGTCATAGAACGATTTCTCGAGGCCCCAGTGGCCAGTGTAAAGGAACTCGTAATGATCGTTTTTGAAGCGACCACCTTCCTCTGCGAACTTCCTGTCCCAATACGACATTTCCCCCTTTTCCTTGGCCCCAGGAAGGGTTTCAAGGAATCGGTTAACACGGCCTTTGATTCGATCGACTATGGACACAGGGGAATTGTAACGCAAGACGCGTGCCGATCCCTAGGCGATCGGCACCGAGCTGATACTAGCCTTGGCAGTCCGGTACATGAACGTCGGCATATTAACCACGTCCGCGACCCCGGATAGTGAGTACAGGTAATCCATCATCTGCGTGAACACCGAAGTGCTGCACTCGACCGACGTTGAAGCCGACGTCACAACATGGTGGAATAGGATGATGAGCGAGCCCCCGCGAGCAATGCACCGGTCGATGACCGATTTGAACGCGGCAAAGGTGGTTGTGTTGGCGATATTGTAGGTCGGTGTCATCGTCCTATTCGTGATCTGATCCGAGTTTCCAAGTAGCGACGCCGCACCGGAGTTGCCCACAAGCGCCCGAAACATGTTGAGGCCCAAGTTCTGAGCCGCCGTGAACATGTTGTCGCTGTATTCTCCGTAAGGGCTGTAGAGGTTCTTTGCCGATCCCCATTGCCCTTCATGCGAGACGTTGAGCCCGTTGTCGATCAGATATTGGAAGTAGCCATATTCAGTTTCGCACTGAGCGACTGAATATCCGGTCATCGTGGACTGAAGGTGTTGCTTCGTATGGAATCCGCAATCCCAGCCCGCCGCGACCATCGCTTGAAGGTTCGCGAGTGAAATCCGATCATAGCCGTTCCAGTTGGATTGGCCCACCGCATCGACAATGACGCCGTGACTGCCGACGAGGTTCCGCGCGGACATGATCGGCCATGCCGTACCCCGGATGCTGTCCCCAATGTCATCGAAGTGAATACAGATTTGCGGCCGGGAATTCCCCGACCAGCTCATGTTCCGGATCCAGCAGTTATGCGTGACGCCCGGCATGGCGTCTAGCTTGAAGCGAACGGTCGCGAAGGTCGTTGAGTCGAGGTTAGGGGTCCCGGTCAGGTTAACTAGGTCGCCGCGATCGACTCGGACCCGTTGCCAACCGCGCGTATAGCCGATGGTCGCAGATGCGTTATTGGTACCGCCCGCATCCCGTGCTTGCACGGTGCCAGTAATGCCCGCCGACAACATCGACACATAGGAACCGAAGTCCATTTTGATATCGAACTCGATGCCGCGCTTCCCCGCCATCGTCGAGCCGAGCGTGAAGTCGAAGAATGTATTGGTGTTGACGACTTGTCCTGCGAATCGAATGGCGTTGCCGGTCGTGCCATCGTCAAGCGTGACCGCCTCTACGGTCTTGATACAGTTGGCGGCCGTAGCCCACAAGCCGGACGTCGCCAAATCGATCAGAGCGGGTGTTGTTTTCTGTCTGTAGCTCATGTTTACACGTAGAAAGTCTGAGCGCCCGCCGTGCCCGTTCCGGCAAAAGCGATGTGGATGCCCGTTCCAAAGGCGAAGTTGCACGGAATGATCATCGAGGAGTTCGGAAGAATCGCGATCGGCCCGAACTTGATCGTTCCCGATGTCGATGTGCCGTCGTAAACGGTAGCCGTAAGCGCGTTAGATGCGTGAGCATTCGAGAGGATAATCTGCTTGCATCGACCCAATCCCGTGACGCTCGTTCCCGATGCGGAGAGGACTGTGCCGGCAACCCAAGGATCGTCGGCGTTTCGTACATATTGGTATCCCGAACTATCCACCTCCAAGGGGGCGTAGTCGCCGTCGGTGCCGGCGAGGGGGGTGGGGGTGTCTTTGCGGACGGCGAGGGCCATGATGCCGACGTCGCCGCTGGCGTGGGGGGTGTCTTCGGCTTTGCCGAGATCGTCCGTGCCGTCTCCAATGGAAACGGGCATGGGGCGGGCGTCGGAGAACGGGAGGCCGTCGACGCCGTCGAG
>JBKJIP010000364.1:0-5212 GCA_046598515.1 Fimbriimonadaceae bacterium
GACCTGCCAAGCATCTCATTCGACTTCGCCGTCCTCGAGAAGGCCCCGGGGCTTCGTTATGTGCCCGCACGATTCCGTTGGGACGATATCGGATCCTGGGATTCCCTTCTACGCACCACTAGCCGCGACGACGGCGGCAACGCGCTCATCGGAACGAATCAGGTGGTTGATGCGAACAACAACGTCGTCTATTGCACCAAGCCCGGAGTGAGGGTTAATCTGCTCGGAGTCAGCGGTTTGGCCGTGATAGTGACCGACGATGAGGTCGTGGTGTTAGATTTGAATCGAAGTCAGGACGTACGCGGCTTGGCCTCACATTAGGGGCTGAGGGTGCGCCATCCGAAGTCCCATAAACTAATGTGGGCCGAGGATGCATGTGCCTCGGCGACAGCATCGGAACAAACAGCCAAGGCCGTGGCCACAAATGGCATCTCGGCGCACGGCCTGTTGATTGGAAATGCTGGTGAAGCCTTTGCTTCCGTGGTCGTTGCCGAGGCACATGCATCCTCGGCCCACATTGGCTCTACTTAAGGAAGCCCTTTCCTCAGGTAAAAACCAATCTAATGATGAACCGGCTCGTGCGCATCTCCCTTAGTTCCTCCGCCCTGATTTTTGCCACCATTGTTGGCGCCCAAGAACCAGGGCAAGCCCTCTGTCCGCTGTGAGCGGCAGGAGGCTACGCGGCCGGTTCGGCCGCGAAGGGTAAATGGCTTCTGAGTGCGGTTTACGCGCCGAATAGCACCACCAATTCCGAGACATTCCTCTGGTACGACGCTCATCCTCGGCTCCGAGTTGGGTTAGCGTTCTTGGAAAGGCAAAAGGCGTTTCGGTTTCTCGCGTCCGCCACCATAATGCCGGAGACCAAGCAATGGCCTTCGGTGAATGCCAGCGCTGGTGTCCAAGGCATCGGCACCGGAAACCCAGGCTATTCGGTCACACTCGAGAAGAACTTCGCCGGCAGCGCGGCCGACCTCAACATTTACGTCGGCGTTGGGCTGCGCAGCAATGAGAACCACGCCCATCCTCTGGGCGGAATCAAGGTCCGATTCGACCAGATGTGGGCCCTTGGGCTCCAAGGCGACGGTCATCAGCGAAGCCCTTTCCTTTCCCTTTCAAAGGGACAATGGTCGTTTGGTGTCTTTTTGATCGAGTTTGAGAGGCCCGCTCTGCTAGCGGGAGTTCGGTTTTGAGCGCCGAGGGTTTTTGAGACGCTAGTAGTAAGAAACTCAAGATGCGGGATTCACGCCGGGGACCGCGGCTGCGGAGGGTGACTTGCGAGAAGACGAAATTCGCGCCGCCATTGAAAGTCACGGCCCGATCTTGGGTGCGAACTCACCCGTCCTTTGCCATGGCGATCTATGGCCGGGCAATGTGCTTTAGCGCGGCGGCGAGATCGTTGGCGTTATCGACTGGGAGGAAGCCTGGGCTTCTCCGATAAGAAGACGCTTCGAATGAATTCACCGATCGTTACCGGGCACTGGTTGATCTCGACACCCGGGAACAGCCATTTTGGGACCTGTGCGCGAGTCTGCGTCCAATCCGAAACATTGGAGGAGTAGGCCCCGGCCTATACCGACTTAGGGCGACCGGACATCACGGTGGAGACGATGAAGCGGGATCACCGTGCGTTTGTCAACCGGGCTTTGAACCGAATCTAATGACCCTGATTCAGCATATCAGCGGCGGCCTTTTCATCGCCAGCGAGCTCTTTCGCCTGCTTGACCATCTTGTTCTGGGCGGCTTGGTCTAAGGCCGTGCCTTGGCTACCGCCGCAGCAATAATACAGCAGGCTCATGAGCCCTAGAGTGCCCCCGAAGATTAAGCGAGCCAGCTTGCGATCCATGAATATAGATTTCCATATCGGTCAGCTCCGTTCCGGTACTGATTTTTTGTCGATGAGAAACAAGCTAAAATCACCCCGTCATGCCCGTCGAAGTGCTCGACCATCCCCTCGCTTTATCCATCATTTCCGAACTCCGTCAGAAGGACACTCCCCCCGAGCGCTACCGCGATCTTTGTCGAATTCTGACGACTCTCCTCGTCTTGAAAGCGACCGACGATCTGAAGACGCGCATGGAAACGATTCAGACTCCGCTCGAGGTCATGCGGGGTCACGTCTTGAGCGAAGGCCTCGCCGTTGTGCCCGTTCTGCGGGCCGGCCTTGGGATGTTGGAGCCGGTAACTCAGTTATTCAACGACGTGAAGGTGGGTTACATCGGACTTGAGCGGGCGCATGACACTGCTATTGCTCACCGCTATTACTGCAAGCTGCCGGATATGTCCGGCCGCAAGGTGCTCTGCCTCGATCCAATGCTCGCCACCGGCGGTTCAGCTTCGCAAGCGATCTCGTTCATCAAGGAGGCGGGTGCGAAAGGGGTGGTCATGGTTTGCGTTATCGCTGCGCCGGAAGGCGTTCACCGGCTCGAAGAAGATCACCCTGACGTTCGCATCGTCGCCGGTGCTCTGGATCGCGAGTTAAATGCTCTTAAGTACATCCTTCCCGGTCTCGGCGACTTCGGCGATCGGCTCTACGGCACATTCTAGGTGTAGTCTGGCAAATTTGCCAGATATCCTTGCGAGTATCTGACTTATACTGAATATGGCGGACCGCTTTTGCGGCTCGTCGTCTTTGGAGGAGGACTTATATGCAATACAAGATATTCGCTATCGTCGCCGGCGTTTCTGCCGCTTCGATGGGTAGCGCTCAGTTCGTAAATGGCAATTTTGAGACCGGCAACCTTTCGGGCTGGACCGTGGCACTGACAACAGGCGGAGCCAATGCCGTCGCCGATGCCATTCAATACGACATCGATGGCGGCGGTGCCTTGGGGACGAACTTTGCTGGTCGATTCTCTACTGGCCGCGCCGTCGCTGGAACCGTTCAAGAAGGTTTGACTCTTACTCAAAGTATGAATCTGACCGCTGGAACACTTTACACGTTTGACTTCGATTGGTCGGCATTCCGGACCAGTACCACGACCAACTCGGAAGGTGGAGTTTTTAGCTTCATCGTCAACGGAACCGCTCTGGTTACTCAAAATGCGGGTTCGACTTCCAGCACGACTCCCAAGTATGGACACATTACGGCAACGTTTACGCCGACGACAACTCAAAGCTTCACCGTTGGAGCAATGATTACGCGGCCGTTCACAATTCCGTCACCGACTGCCCCGAACCTGTTCCAGGCCGTCGATAACTTCACCGTTACCGCCGTTCCCGAGCCGGCTTCGATGGCTGCCCTGGGCCTCGGCATCGCCGCGATCTTGCGACGTCGTCGCGCTCGCAAGTAGAACTCCGCGATCGATCCCGGCTCGCTAGCGATCCGGGATCGTTTGTTTATCCAACCATCAATTTTCACGGATGGCGGGATGCATCATGTCCTCGCTCTCGCGCGGAATGCTCCCCGGCCTGGTCACGAAAAACGGTAAGTGCAAAGCTGTCGCCGCGACACGATCATTCGCGGCCTACATTGGACTAGGATGCGTTCCCGCAAGGTCCTGGCTCGTTCATTCCACACGCCCACGTGTGGAGTGCCGACCAGCGCTCGAGTACGGCGTTTACCGAAACTACAAAGCCGTCGCCGCGACACGATCATTCACGGCCCACATTGGTATTGGATAGTTACGCCAAGCGGAGGGGCAGTTCACGCAAGCGCTGACCCGTGGCCATCATGATCGCGTTCGCTATCGCGGGCGCGACGGTGATAATCGGAGTCTCACCGGCCCCGGCCGAGGGGAGGTCGGGGCGATTCAGCAAGATCGTCCGAATCTTCGGCATGTCTTGGAACCGGGGCAATCGATAGGCGGCGAGGCGACCGTTGACGATCTTCCCTTCCTCGAACATGATCTCCTCGTAAAGAGCGCCGCCTAGGCCCTGCAAGATGGCTCCATCAACCTGATTCTCCAAGTGCAACGGATTCAGAATCGCGCCGCATTCGTAGACGTTAATCAGTTCGTTGACGACAATGTCTTTGTCTTTCACCGTGACCGAGGCATAGGTGGCGACGTAACTTCCCTTTTCAACGCCGCATGCGATTCCACGTCCTGTTCCTCGACCGAACTTTGTGGCTCCCTCGCGCACCTGATTCCAATTGCAGGCCTCATCGAGCTCCTTCAAGACGCCAAGCAGCCGCTCGTTCTTCAGATTCTTATAGCGAAGGTCGAAAGGATCGGCAGTGAGAAGATAGACAAGCTCATCCATCAGACACTCTCTGGCGAAGTGATTGAAGGTGGATGCCAAACCTCTATACGAACCCTGCCGTAAAGGCGACTCCGCCCGCCGTGACTCTTCCTTCTTCACGCGGCACTCATAGGGCGACTGCAAGCCCGCGCCACCGGAGTTGTAGTTGTGGAACTCCCAATAGTCCAAGATCCAATCCTCATTCACTCCAACCGAAGCCTCGATAACGCCGCCCGGGCGGAAGTAAGCCCACATGAACTCCTCTTGGCGGGTCCAGCTCAGCATGATCGGTTTACCCAGCGCTTTCGCGATACGCGCCGCCTCAACCGCGGCATCGCCCGAATGCTTGCCTCCAAATCCGGAACCGGTGTCCGGCACAATCACCCGCACCTGATTTTCGGGCAAGCTGAGGGCCTGCATGACTTCGGTGCGAACGCCGAAGGGTCTTTGCGTGCCGGTGTGGACCGTCATTTTCTTGCCGTCCCACTCGGCCAGAGCTGCGCGAGGTTCTAGGGGGACATGGGCGATGTATGGGAGGCGATACGTGGCGCGGACCTTCATTGCCGAAGGCGCTTCCGCGGGATCGGCAGCCGATCCGCGAAGGATCTTGTATTGGTCGGCACTGGAAGGGTTCTCTTTCTCCTTCCACTCGGCGCTGATGGCTTCAAGGGCGGCGTTCGCTTGCCGCAGCGTCGGTGCGGCGACCGCGATGAAACTGCCTTCCTTTACCACCCTCACGCCGAGTAGCTTCTCGGCTTCGGCGGTGTCGGCGGACACGAGTTCCGCCCCATAAGAGGGGGGCCTGAGAAGACGGGCGTAGAGCATCCCGGGTCGCTGCTGATCGATGGTGAACTTGTGCTCGCCAGTGACAATTTGCTTCGCACCCTGCTTTAAGTACGATTTGCCAAGCACCTTCCAATCTTTGGGTTCACCCAATGAAATGTCGCTTGGTATATCCTTGGAAAAGGACCGACCGCCGACCAGCTCCGCAAAGGTTAGCGACTTCGTTCCTGCCTGAATCATGCCGTCGGCG
>JBKJIP010000393.1:0-11287 GCA_046598515.1 Fimbriimonadaceae bacterium
CTAGGAACTGGGGGGTGCTTGAGACGATGTGGCCGTCGCGGTAAGTGAATGTCAGGGACAAGTGGTGCCCTTCATAGCGCCAGGACCACGTCCCCTTGGCGTTGGGTTCTCCAAAGATCATGAACCAGTAAAGCCCGGAATCGCGACCTGGATTGCCGTTTTCGAGCTCGCGCAAAACGGGTTCCAGACTGCGGATCGCCTCGAGTTTCTTGTATCCGGACTCGCTGAGCGAGGCTTGAAGGAGCTTCATCCCGGCGTCCCGCTGAGCCGGCGTCATTGCCTTTAAGCTGACGCCGGGACGTGGTCCCGGCGTAAACGCCCACTCCTGACGCCGATCGCTTTCGATCGGCATGACGAGCTTCGCGCGCTGATCAGGCATAGAAGCGATCAAAGCCTCCGCCGCCCCCTGACTCGTAGCGGCCTCCTGCTCTTCGGGTGTCAGCAGTAGCCATGTGGCACCGAGACCAATGACTGCCGCCAAGGGAAGTACAAGCAATCGAATCATATCGGTAGTCTAGCCGCCTACCCCGTCCCCTTTTGCGTCTTTGCGACTTTGCGTGAGAATCATCTCGGGATTTTTCGTCCAGCTCTTGGAATTCAAGACTCTTGTGACGCAGAGTCCAGACCATGACGCAAAATGAGCCATGTCCGGTCTCATAGCGATTGCCGCTCTTTCCATGCCCCTTTTGGGCCAGACCACTCGGATCCCTCTCGGCGCATATGATTGCCTCCAATGGCGCAACATTGGCCCTCATCGCGCGGGCCGCACCGTCGGCGCGAGCGGCATCGCGGAGCAGCCTTACACCTTTTTCATCGGGGTGAACAACGGCGGCGTTTGGAAGACTACCGAC
Organism: Fimbriimonadaceae bacterium; assembly: GCA_046598515.1. Classification (GTDB taxonomy): domain Bacteria; phylum Armatimonadota; class Fimbriimonadia; order Fimbriimonadales; family Fimbriimonadaceae; genus JANJUB01. The sequence continues at coordinate 852 of JBKJIP010000393.1, forward strand.
GCCGGTCGAACTTGGAAGCCGATCTTCGATGACCAGCCCACGGGCTCGGTCGGGGACGTCATGGCCGCCCCCAGCGATCCAAACGTGATCTACGTCGGTTCCGGCGAGGGCCTCCAACGGCCTGACCTATCGACCGGCGATGGCATCTACCGAACGGGGGACGGCGGCAAGACATGGACCAACATCGGGCTCAAGGATGCCCAACAGATCGGCGGCCTATTCGTAGACTATAAAGACCCAAACCGCGTCTTTGTCGCGGCCCTCGGTCATCCTTACGGCCCGAATGAGGAACGAGGCGTCTTCCGAACTCTCGACGGTGGCCAGACCTGGAAAAAGGTGCTCTACCTAGACGAGAACACCGGTGCAATCCAAGTCGAAATCGACCCCGCAAACCCCAATGTGATTTACGCCGATATGTGGGAAGCGAGGCAGGGCCCGTGGGAGAACGGCCGATGGCAGGGGCCAGGCAGCGGCCTCTACAAGTCCAGCGACGGAGGCGAAACTTGGCGCAAGTTGACGAAGGGCTTGCCCACCTTCGAGCAGGGACTCGGGCGGATTGGCTTCGGGATCTCCCGAAGCAATCCCAACGTGCTTTACGCGACCGTCGATTCCGGCGAGTTGGGCGGACTCTACCGATCCGATGACGCAGGCGAAAGCTGGACGCGAGTCAACTCGGAACGCCGTCTGATCAGCCGGGGCGACGACTTCGCCGATGTGAAAGTCGATCCGCGGAGCTCCGAAATTGTTTATGTTTCGGACACAAGCTTTTATCGATCCGAAGATGGAGGCAAGACTTTCACGTGCATCAAGGGCTCTCCAGGCGGGGACGATTATCACCGAACGTGGATCAATCCCAACAATCCCTCGATTATTTTGACCGCGGCCGATCAGGGCGCGGCCGTGACCCTGAACGGAGGAGAGACATGGAGCAGTTGGTACAACCAATCAACCGCTCAGTTCTATCACGTGGCGACCGACAACGCATTCCCCTACAACGTTTACAGCGGCCAGCAGGAGAACGGGTCTGTCATGGTCAGTAGTCGGGGCAACGATGGGCAAGTGACCTTCCGCGAATGGCATCCGGCGGGTGGCGACGAGTACGCCTATCTCGCACCCGATCCCGTGAATCCGCGTTTCGTCTTCGGAGGCCGCGTCAATCGATACGACAAGGTCACGGGGGAGGTCATCAACATCCGACCCAAGGGCGAGTTCCGAACACTGCGCACGGCCCCCTTGCTCTTTTCGCCGACCGATCCGAAGACTCTCTACTTCGCGGGCAACTTCCTGTTCAAGACCCGAAATGGCGGGAAAACATGGGATACGATCAGCCCCGATCTCAGCCGAGAAACGACGGATGTGCCCGAGAGCGTCGGCAAGTATCGAACACCGGACATGAAGTCCATGCGCCGACGGGGCGTGATCTACACGATCGCCCCTTCCTACAGGGACGGCAAGACGATTTGGTGCGGGACTGACGACGGTTTGATCTGGCGAACGGGCGACGGGGGCAAGAATTGGTGGAATGTGACGCCGCCCGCCCTAACCGCGTGGAGCAAAGTCTCGATCATGGACGCCGGGCGGTTCGACAAGAACACCGCCTACGCCGCGATCAACCGAATCCGGCTCGATGACCAGAAACCGCACATTTGGAAGACTCACGATTCCGGCAAGACCTGGACGAAAATCGTTAATGGACTCCCCGATGGACCGATCAACGTTGTACGCGAAGATCCGAAGCGAAAGGGCTTGCTGTTCTGCGGATCGGAGACCGCCGTGTATTTCTCTCTCGACGATGGGGCGAACTGGCGACCGCTAAGGAACAACATGCCTGCTAGTTCCGTTCGCGATTTGGTCGTGCATGAAGACGATCTCGTCATCGGAACCCACGGTCGCGGATTCTGGATTCTGGACAACTACTCACTCCTGAGGGATTTGAGCGTCAGCGCGTCTCCGGAAACCCGTCTGCACACATTGGCCCCTGCCTATCTGATCCAACGAAACACCAACACCGACACCCCATTACCCCCGGAGGAGCCAGCGGGAAAGAACCCGCCCGAGGGCGCGATGATTGACTACTATCTCAGCGCCGACGCCGGAGAAGTCGTGCTAGAGGTCTTGGACGCTAAGGGGAAGCCGGTTCGCAGATTTTCGAGCAAGGACCCGGTTCCGATTCTCGACCCGAAGTTGATCACGGTCATGCCCCAGTGGGTTCGCCCGCACCGACCCCTTTCGCCTGCCGCTGGCTCCCATCGCTTCCTTTGGGACTTGCGAGGGCCTCTTGCCGCGAACGCACGCCAAGGGCTCCCCATTTCGGCAATCTGGGGTGACACTCCCTTTGAGCCTCGAGGCGAATGGGTGAAACCGGGCAAGTTCATTGTTCGATTGACCGTCGATGGGAAGGTGATGGAGCAGAAGCTCGAAGTCCGGGCAGATCCTCGATCCAAGGGTGGCCCCGGGGTTACGGGTTTCTTCCACGAAGACGAACCGTAGTCGGCATCCGTGTATGATGCACGTGTGCAACTTCCAAACCGGTTTTGGCTCGTCTCTGGCTTCGTCGTCTCGGCCATTTCGGTCGTTGTGAACGCTCTTGTCATCGCTAATTTCAACGATGACAAGAGCGAGTTGGCGCGCCAGCATAGTTACGCCAAAGACCGACTCTTCGAGTTATCCTCCTCGCTTGCCCAGGCTGAATCGAAGTTCGACACTTACAAGGTTCTGCACCACCTGGCCTATTCCAATATGCCGGCCGAGCGAGCGGCGGATGCTCGCGAGGACGCGATGTATATGTTGCAGGGCTATATGGCCAAGGCCTTTGCCGCCGCGAACGACGTCACGCCGATCGACTTGTACGAAACTCAGACCATCGAACTTGGAGGGGAGCTGGACTCCCTACTCAAAGTGCGCGATATAGCGCTTCAGCTTAGCGAGGAGAAGGATAAGATCAAAATCGAGGCGCTCAAAAAGAAACTCGATACGATCGAATCCGAGTTTCCGCCACAGTCGGAACTGGGCCGCAAGCTGAAAGAAGCAGGGGATGAGGCGGAGATCGAAAAGACGACGGATAGCTGGGTGGAGTGGGAGCTGGCTTTCCTGCCCACTACGAAGGCGTTTCGAGAAAAAGCGATCGCCACGATAAAAGGTCAGAAGAAGAAGGTCGCAAGTTTGGAGCGGCAGATCAGCGAACTCGACGGTCGCACCGACCTCGCCAACTATCTTGGCGTGGCTCTTCAGATGTTGGGGTTGATGTTGGTTCTGGGGGAGTCGGTGAAGGGAAAGTCGTCGGCGGAATCTAAAGATAAGTAGCCTCCACCGCTGGTTGCCAAACTTCGGCAAAAGAAGAGGGCGGCGGATGTATTGTGCCGCCGTGGCCCAGCTCTCAGGGCTACCCGCGGGGCACGATGCATCCCCGCGCTCCATGAAAGTTAGAAGGTTTAGAACCATGCAACTGCCTCGATCCGATCTCCATGAAAGTTAAGTTCAAAACGCCTGGGAAAGCCTCGTTACCCACGCCCATCCTTGGCTAGAAACTCCGTGTTAGGTCAATCGCGCGATTTGGGCTTATTCAACGGCAATCCGTTGCAATGCCCGCTCGGCAGCGTCGACTACGCGATTCGCAGTGCCGGGGCCGTACATCGTCAGCGTCGCCTCATAGCCATTCAGCAGATAGTCGGCGGAGTCCACGATGTAGCCCATCCAGCCGTTGCAATGGCTGATCACCCAAACCTTCAGCCCCTTCTGACGTCCCCTCTCGGCAATCCTTCGACCGACGTGTGAGGTCGGCTCTCCGGGCACGCCGAGCAAAACCACATCGCCAATTCGAACCGCGGTTATGGATGCCTCTCGCGGGGCGAAGTTATCCAAAAGTCTCTTGGCCAAGGCCGTTGGGATGCCGTTCGCTCGTGGGAAATCGGGATGGAGATCGGGGTCGCCTAGCTCGATAGTCTCCGATGTGACACTCAGCCGATTCGCCACCGGTGATGGCTTTGCTGTGATCAGACTTCGCGTCCATTTCTGTGCAAAAAGGTCGATCTTTCGCGGTGCCGTCGCTTTGTCGTCGCCCGAGGCGGGTGAAGCGTCGCCGATCGCGCCGGGGAAGACTAGGCCCCCGCTACGCATGATCCGTCCCGGCCAATCGCCCGTGGTCTGGTTGCGATCGTCGTCGTAGATCGTGGCATGAGCGGCATAGACTGAGATGAGGGGCTTACCGCCAGCCATCAAAGTGTGCGCCCATGGATCGGGAAGGCCATAGGGCCGGCGCGAGCGATTGAGGCCCGGAATGAAATCTCCCGCCGCGAGTTGGATGCGGCGCGCGGGCGCGCTTCGGGCATCGAGGATTCCTTTTGCGATCCGCTCCGAATACCATTCCAGCCACCGGGATTTGTAGCTTCCGATTCCGGGGATCGCCATCGTCATCCGCGAGTTCAGCATCTGGCTGTCTGGCGCTGAGTGGGTGTGGCTCGCCACGGCAAACACGAATGTGCCTCGAGGAAGCCTTTCGCGGACCTTTGCGAGAAGGCTCTCCGGCACCGTCAGCATTTCGAGCGAAACGAACGCAACTTGAGTTTCGCCTTGAGAGAGGATCGCTACCCGGGCGAAAAGGGGCTCGCCGCCGGGATCGGCGACTTTGCCCTGGCGGGACGTGTAGCCGCCCAGAGGCAGCATTTCCGGGGGATCGATGGACACTTGGGCTTCCCGCAAGAGAAGGGGGAGGGCCAGGGAACCGAGTGCCGCAACGAAACTCATGCCCTAAGGTTACAATCTGAGACATGCCCAATGAGGCCGAACTCCTGGAGCAAGCCGAAACTATCCTGCGCGATAGGGTCGCCCCGCATGCTCAGGAGATCGACGGCGATCCAGAAGCCTTGCGCAATGCATTTCAGGCTTTGGTCGAGAGCCGCCTGATTGCGCTGCGTGTCGGTCCCGAATACGGGGGAGCCGGCTTAAACGAAAGAGGATTTCGGCGCTTTCAGGAAGCGGTTGCGCGCACATCCGGTTCTCTGGCTTTTTTGCAGACTCAGCACCAGAGCGCGGCCTCCCTGATCGCCAAATCTGAGAACCAAGGACTGCGTGATCGTTATCTGCCGCGTATGGTAGGTGGTTTCGAGGATTTCGTGGGAGTCGGAATCGGATTCAGCCAGCTTCGCCGGCCGGGGCCGCCGATCATGCGAGCGGAAGCCGTGGATGGCGGATATCGATTGGACGGCGAAGTGCCTTGGATCACCGGCCTATCGTTCTTCGAAGAGTTCGTAATCGGCGCGACACTGCCCTCCGGAGCCGCTGTCTTCGCGGTCGTACCCTTCCGTGATGAGCCTGGAATCACGCTTTCCGAGCCGATGCGCCTTTGCGCGATGGAGTCCGCATTGACGGTCAGCGGCCGATTCGAAGGATTCTTCGTGCCAGCCGAGAAGGTGCTTTTTACCCGCCCGATCGACTGGATTGCGCGTAATGACATGATTAACATTACGCTGCAGGGGCATTTTGCCTTGGGCTGCGCACAGGCGGGAATCGACGTGGTGCGCAAAGCCGCCGAGCGTAAGCCACTGCCATTTCTAGTTGAGGCGGCGGCAAGTTTGGAACGTGAGCTGGCCCGGTGCCGACAGGCCGCCGAAGTCGCCCATCTGACGGGCGGGGAAGAGACGACCGAGGAGCGATTGAAGATTCGGGCCTGGGCGATCGATCTGGCCGTCCGATGCGCACATGCCGGCATCGCGGCGTCGAGCGGCGCCGCCAATTCGCTGTCGCATCCGGCTCAGCGGGTGTATCGAGAGGCGCTCGTGTTTACGGTTTCGGCCCAGACGTCGGACGTTATGCGAGCGACGCTGGATCGGCTCGTTGCCCGGGAAAGTTGAGCTTCCCTAGCTTCCGCCATTCCGGAGATTCTTTAACCGCAGAAAGGCGCAGAAGGAACACCGAAGGGCTTTAGGGAATGCAGGGTGCGGACTCGCTCTTTTATGTCCTGAAGGGAGTTGGAGGAGGACGAGTTTCGAGTTTGCGTATGAGGGAGGCACTGTGTACAGCTTGCTCTGGCTTCTCACCAGCCTTCTGTGTCTCCTTTTCTGCGCTTCAGTTCTGTGGTTAATGTGTTCGGGAATCTAACAAAAGCTCTCATGGATTCCGAACGGACCAAGCTCAAATCCAAGTAGAAGCGCGCCGAAAGATCTTTGTCGTCACTGGATGAGGAACCTGGGCGAAGACGAAATCGGGATAACCCACCATAAAATCCAACTCGTAATCCGACGGCGGCGCGATTAGGACGAGGGGGACCTCGGATAGAGCCTTATCCGACATTTTCGCTTCCGCGAAACGCTCATACCCGGCGATTTTGTTCGGCTCATCAAGAGTCGCCACGAGTTGGACGAACATCATGTCCGCACCCGCCGTTTCCTTCAGGGCGTCCTGCCACGAGTCGAACGTCTTTAGCGTGTCACTCGGCAAAAACGCTTCCGGCGAGAGGAAAGCCTCCCGAACTTCGGGGTCGCGTGTCACTAAAATGTAGGTCATTCGTGAATCTAGAAGACGCAAAAATTGCGTCTCAAGTAGCACGCCTTAGGCGTCGAAGACGAGAATATCGGGAAAACTAAACATATGATCGCCGCCCTCGCCCTATCTCTGGTCAGTTTCCAAGAGCCGGTATACGCCGGCGTCGACCTTCGGGCTCGGAATATGCCCGTGCGGCAAGCCCTCGTTCATCTTGGCCGGCAAATGAACGGCGACACCTTCGACGTTCCCGGGACGATCAAAGGGACAGTGAACGCGGTTTTCATCAACCTGCCCTACCAGTCCGCGGTTCACAGGGTTCTTGCACAGGTCGGAGCGGGGTGCAAAGGAGTGCTGGGGACACGAGTCATCGGCGCAAACAACAAGCCGATCGGGCACAAGGTGGTCGAAATCGGCCGGATCGAAACGCCTGTGTCGCTGCAGGGCACATTCGAAATCCGCACGGCTTTGCGCGAGCTTTTCAAGCAGGTTGGTCGCTCATATATGATCAACGGGAACCTTCAGGGCCAAATCAGCTCGGACTCGGCGAATGAGCCGTTTTCGAGCGTTCTGGTGAAGGTCTTGAATCAGGTTTCGGCGACGTACGTGATGGATGGCGATATATTCGATGTTCGGGGAACCACCCAGTCCGTCTCCGCCGAGATGATGGGCCGAACGATCGATCGGTTTACGGCTACGAAGGAACGCCGATGGACAGCGTTAAGCCGCCTTGCTCGCATGGGCGGAATGAGCCTCGAAATCGACCCGACCGTCGATATAGAATCCCGCGTGACCGTCGATTTATCCTCGTCACCTTTTTCGCTAGTGCTGAGTGAGGTTGCCGGGCCGAAGGCCGTTATCGACAGCGAAAGCGGAATCGTCCGCATTCGGCTCGCCATGAAATGAGGGGCTTAACCGGCTAAACTACGAGAATGGCGGGTGGTGCGTGGAAAGTCGGGCTGTTGGTGGTTGTCTTCATCGGGCTCGTTTTCGGGGGCTATGCCGTGCTCGGTCGGAGCATGTTCAAGCCGGAAGTAGATACCTATTTCGCGGAGATGCCGGATGCGGGCGGGGTTGCCCCTGGGGCGAAGGTGCTGATGTCGGGCGTGAAAATCGGGCAAGTGGCCTCTGTCGACTTGGTTAGCCCCAGCCTCGCGCGCTTGAAGTTGGAAGTCACGAAGGGACAGTCGATCCCCGCTGGCAGCCAAGTCTTGATTCCTTCCTCGCTCATCGGCTTTGGGGACAATCCCGTCACCATCGTGCCCGGCAAGGGCACTCCGATGGCTTCCGGAGAAACCATGAAAGGCATGAAGGGCTCACCTCTGGACAGCCTTATGCCCGAAGCGAACAAGACTTTCGAAGAGCTGAACAAGACTCTCGTCGCGACCCGGCAGACTCTCGCCGACGCCCAGGGCCTCCTGAAAGATGAGCGGCTCATTGGGGGCGTCACCAAACTGATGAATACCAGCGAGCGGACCGTGGGCCAGTTCGGCACGTTGGCCAACCGTCTCGATCGGCTCGTGATCACTAACCAGAACAAGCTTACGGGGGCGCTGGACTCGGCGACGATGGCCGTTCGCGATGTGCGGGAGAGCACGCAGGCGATCGCAAAGTTGATCAAAGACGGCAAAATGACGGACCAGGCGATGGCGTTGCTGGACACCCTGAACAAGACGGCGGTGAAGGCGGACGAACTCGTCGCGAGCATCAATAGCATGGTCAACGACCCCAACCTTCGCGATCCGCTCAACAAATCGATGAAGAACGTCGAGGCGATGACGGATAGTGGAGCCCGGATCAGCTTGGACGCGGAGAAGATCGCCAAGAACGGCGTCACGATCAGCGAGAACACGGCGGAGCTGACCAAAAAGGCGAACGAGATCGCGGACGAGGCGAAGACGATCACGAAGCAGCTCCAGAAGATTCTCGGCAATCCAGGCGGCGGGATGAAGAAGATCAACCTGCAGGCAAACCTGGATTTGATCCGCGAATCGAATCCTAATCATTACCGGATGGACATCGAGGGAACGGTAGATTTCAGTGGCAATCCCATCCACATCGGCCTGTTCGATGCTTTCGAGACGAACCGCATCACCCTGCAGGCGGGAAGCTATTTTAACGACGGCAAAGGCGAAATCCGGTATGGAGTCTATGCAAGTAAGCCGGGCCTGGGGGTAGACTATCAAATCGCGCGTGGATTGGCGCTGCGTGGTGATGTCTATGACATCAATAACCCGCGGCTCGATTTGCGAGCCAGATATGAGCTCGGAAGCGGGTTCTACGGCTGGATCGGGGCCAATCAGCTCTTCAAGCGGAACGGCTTGCTGGTTGGAGTCGGGTTCCGTAAGTAGGTTTTAGGTTTAGGATCATGAAGGTCATTTTAAAGCAGTCCGTGCCGAAAGTCGGCAAGGAAAATCAGGTCGTTACAGTTGCCAACGGTTATGCCCGCAACTTCCTCTTCCCGCGTGGCCTGGCGATCCTCGCCGACAAGACCCAGGTGAAGGCCCTGGAAATTCGCAAGACGCGCATGGCGGCCAAGGTCGCCGAAGGTGTCGCCGCGGCCCAGGCTCTCAAAGAGAAGCTGGAGGGTCAGACGGTCAAGATCGAAGGTAAGGTCGGCCGCGATGCCGGCAAGCTCTTCGGCGCCATCACCGCGCAGGACGTTGCGAACGCCGTCGCCGCTCAGCTCGGCACAACGCTGGATAAGCGTCAGGTTGCTCTCGTTCAGCCGATCAAGCGTCTCGGTGTGTTCCCGGTCATGCTCGACCTGCACCCCGAAGTCGATGCCACGGTCAACGTGAACGTCTTCGACCCGAACGCCCCCGTAGAGGTCGCCCCGGTGGCCGAAGCTCCGGCTGCGGAAGAAGACGAAGAAGTCGAAGAAGCCTAGTTTCAACTTGGAAAGATGCCCGGCAGTTCACTGCCGGGCATCTTTCGTTTCTAGTTCTTCAGATATTCAAGGTGGGTACGTGCTCTATCGTTTTCGATTCGCCTTGAGACGCGCGGACTCCGCTTTCACCCTCGCGGCGTCGGCCAACATCCCGCCCTTCGTGTAACACTTCGCGGCCCGCTCGAGGCTATCCCATCCAAAGCTGCTAATGAAGGCGTTTTTCGCTTCCGCCTCTTCTTCATAGGCACGACCGGCGGCCACCCAGTCTCCGTCTTCCTCGAGACCTTTCGCCTTCCTGCCATTGAGTAGCGCTGGCACTTGAAAGCCGAAGTAATCGAGATCCAGACCGGGGAAATAGCTCGGTTGAAGTCCGGACTCATGCCTGAGTGCGATGGTCACCACGTTCTTGTCCACCACATCCGTCTTGTCAATCGGTGCACTGAATCCGGGCAGTTGCGCCACGCGTTTGGACATCTTCAACTCAATCTTTCCCGGCAACTCAGGGGAGAATGTCATCGCGGGGAATGCGACAATGTAGAGGTTCTTCCCGTCTATGTCGAAGGTTTGCGGCTTCCCAAGGATGGCGGAAGGAACCATTTCCAGGGACCGGGCATAGCGAATGCCATTGCCGGCGTCGATAGTACTCGGCAGAACAATCTGAGGCTCTGTCCAAGCATCCTTGTCCTCTGATTTGGAATCCTGCGGGACCGTGCATGCAATCCACACCGTTCCATCGAAGGTCACAAGGGCATCGCGAACCTCGGTTCCACCGATCGTCGCCAAAGGCGTTTTCCATTCGGTCTTCAGCCGCTTTTGAACTTGACGAATATCGATGGTCGGCTTGGACGACCTCTGCTCGAAAAGAGAATCTGAAATCTCATGGTTAAACCGGTAGGATTGGTGATATGTGAAACGCGCGATCGACCCATTATCGATTCCATAATCAAGGGCAATGTCGGCGGAAATGGGCAAGTCCGTCGCCTTATCCACGAGGATTTCCGCACGGTAGCGGTCCTCCGTCCGCTCCATCCGAACGGTGTAGGTCTTCCCATCTTTCGAAGGCACCAGG
>JBKJIP010000411.1:0-14384 GCA_046598515.1 Fimbriimonadaceae bacterium
CGATCCCGGTGGTGGTGACTCTGAAGGATTGGGTGAAGCTGCGTAAGAGGACAGATGTCTCCAACGTAATCGTTGCGCGCCGCACGGCGACGGTTGGACCGATCGAAGAGCTTGACAGACTCCTGAGCGGCCTATAGAGTGCGGCGTATCCCGCCGCTTTTGACCAACGCTTAGTTGTTAGTTTCCACGGTTTACGGCAACGGTCCAATCGGCGTTTCTCCGATTGGGATATAAACTCTTGCTTCGAACTTTGCTCTGCGCGGTGTTTGAAAGCGGCGGGATGCGCCGCACTCTAAAAAATGATCACCATCCTCCAGACTAACGACTTCCATGGCCGGCTGACGGAGGAGATGGCTCTGCGGATTCGCGGGATGAAAGAGGCGGAGGACGCGCTTTACTTCGATTGCGGGGACGTTATCAAGACGGGCAACCTGGGGATGCCGTTGAAAAGGGAAGTCGCCTGGGCGCGGTTGGCCATGGCGGGGTGCGATGCGGGGGTGCCGGGAAACCGGGAGAGTCATGTCGTGGCCTCGGTTCTGGAAGCGAAGCTAGAAGGAGTCCAGCATCCACTCCTCTGCGCGAACATGCGCGCCAAGAACGGGAAACTGCCGGGCTCTATCCGGGAATCGGTGGTCATCGAGAAAGCAGGCCTGCGAATCGGGATATTCGGCGTGATGGTGCCGATGGTGACGGAGAAGATGGCGACGCAGGCGGCCAGTGCCTACCTTTGGGATCCGCCCATCGCTTCAGCGAAGCGTGTGATCGCTTCGTTTGAGGTGGACAAGATTATCGCCCTGACCCACATCGGCAACCGGCAGGATCACGCGTTAGCGGAAGCTTGTCCCGAGATCAATTTGATCTTTGGTGGGCACTCGCACACCGTGTTGGAGCAGCCCGAGCGGGTTGGGAAGACCCTGATATTCCAGGCCGGGTCGCACGGGCGGTTCGTGGGACGTTATCGGTTTGACGCTGCCCTCGATTTTGTCTCCTGCATTTTGGAGGCTCTGTGAACGCACTTGTTTGGGAAGTTTGCGTTCCGGACAGCGGCATTAGCTGGTCGATGTGAACCTCTTTCCGCGGCGAATCCGAGGCTGTCGCTGCGGCACATGCATCCGCGGCCCACACTAGTTCTGGGCGGCCCACATTGGCCCTGGCCTCATGTTAGCCCCCTAAGCGACTTTCAAGGCCCGCCTTTACGGCCAGCCAATCTTCGACGGTTACGCTGAACATGGCGGTGTTGCGGACGTGGCCGTCTTCTCGCTTTTGATATCGGCGAAGGATGCCTTCAAACTTGGCGCCCATCTTGGTCATCGCCCTTCGCGAGCGCTCGTTTCTTTCGTCGGTTTTGAGTTGGACTCGGTTCGCACCGAGTTCTTCGAAGCAATGCTTCATTAACAACAGTTTCGCTTCGGGATTGACCTTGGTGCCTCGGGCGGAGGGGCCGTACCAGGTGTAGCCGATCTCCAGGCCGCGATCGTTCATGCGGAAATCGAAGAGGCGGGTGCTGCCGACGATCATTTGGTCGGTGTTGCGGACGACAGTAAAGGCCACGCAAGTGCCGGCTTCGTGGGCCGCGAGCATCGGATTGAAATGCTCATCTCTAAAATTCTCGAATTGGGGATAAGGGTCGTTGATCGTCCATCGCCAAATTTCAGCCTCCTGGGCTTGTTCCCAGAGCGGCTCGAGATGGGCGGCTTCTACGGGGACAAGGGTGACGAATCTGCCCGTGAGGGTGACGGGCTTGGGATCGAATTGCACCTGTTGAGGCTACCAGGGGGAATCTGGGGGATGGGCATATGGGCTCGCCCTGCATTGCTGGATCTGATTCCAACAGGAAAGCGCGATCAAGCTCGCGCACTCCGAAAAGTGGCTTTGAACAAAAACGAGTCTATATGGTGAACGAATCGTAATTGGACGCCCGTCTGCCTAGAGACGTTGGACTTTTTGTGCCCTCTATGGCAGAATGGGTCTTATGGTCTACAATATCCGTCAACGGGTAGACCCGCGCTAGACGGTGTTGCTTGTATGGAGTGGGAAAGGTAAATGGCTCAACCAAGAATGCCACGAGTTCAGTGGCTCGTTCAGAAAGGATACGTCAAGGAAGGGGATGTCCAGGAGGCGGAGAAGGTTAAGACCCAAACCGGCCAAACCGACATTGTCAAGATTCTCGTCCAGCTTGGAAAGGTGGGGGAGCGTGAAGCGCTCGAAGCCCAAGCCCAAGAAATGGGCATCCTGTTTGTCGACCTGGATCGTCACCAGATCGAGAGCAGCGCGATCAACGTTCTGAGGGAGCAGATCGCCAAGAATCACAGCGTCATCCCCGTTCGTAAAGAAGGCAACAACCTTTGGGTTGCCATGAACGACGTCAACAATATTCCCGCACAGGACGCCGTTCGCTTGGCCTCGGGTCTTCGCGTTATTCCCGTCCTCGCCCTTCCGGCGTCGATCGACGACGCGATTCGCAAGTATTACGGCGGTACGGGTGCCACAAATGGCACGACCGACGCGGCCGTTTCTACGGTGCCGACTCAAGTGGGCAGCTTCAACGCTGAAATCCGCGGCGCGATCGCCAGTGCACAGATCGCAAAGCCCACCAAGGAGATGGATGAGCTCGACGGCGATAAAGACGCCGAGCAAATGGCCGAGCAAGCACCGATCATCAAGCTTGCAAACGCCTTGATCCAGCAGGGAATTGTGGACGGCGCTTCGGACATCCACGTCGAGCCGCAAGAGCGGTCCGTCCGTGTGCGGTACCGCGTCGACGGTGTTTTGATGGAGGCGATGACGGTTCCGAGGAACCTCATGGCGGCTCTGATCTCTCGTTTGAAGATCATGGCGGACATGAATATCGCCGAGCGTCGTATTCCGCAAGACGGTCGTATCGAAATCCGCAACGCGAACAAGAATTACGATCTTCGCGTCTCCTCGATCCCGACTCCATGGGGCGAGAAGATGGTTATGCGAATTCTTGATAAGAGCTCGGTTATGCTCGGCCTCGAGAAATTGGGATTCACTGATCGCAACCAGCTTCAGATTGAAGAACTTACAAACCAGCCGAACGGTATGTTCCTTTGCACGGGCCCGACGGGTTCCGGCAAGACAACCACTCAGTATTCGGTTCTCAACCGGCTCAACACGGTGGGTGTGAACATCATCACCGTCGAAGACCCGATCGAGTATCAGCTCAACGGTATCGCGCAGGTGCAGGTCAACAGAAAGGCGGGTCTAACCTTCGCCACCGGCCTCCGCGCCTTCCTCCGACAGGACCCTGACATCATCATGGTCGGTGAAATGCGTGACCTTGAAACGGCGGAAATCGCAATTGAAGCTTCGCTCACGGGTCACTTAGTCTTGTCCACGCTTCACACGAACGATGCGCCGTCCGCTACCCTTCGTATGATCGACATGGGCGTCGAGCCGTACCTGATTTCAGCTACGGTCATTGGTGTTCTCGCGCAACGACTTGCCCGTAAGCTTTGCGTGCATTGTAAGGAGCCCTATGAGGTGCCGGCGGTCGATCTCCGACGATTTGGAATGACGGACATCATGGATGCCGACCAAATGGTGACGATTTACAAGCCGGTGGGATGCGAAAACTGCCGCATGACCGGTTACCGTGGACGTATGGGTATTCACGAGCTGATGCTCATGAATGCCGAAATCGCCGAACTCGTCGTCCGCCGAGCCCCGCTCAACGATATCAAGGAAGCCGCGAAGGCGAATGGAATGAAGGAGCTCCGCGAAGACGGGCTCCATAAAGTTTTGACCGGTGTGACCGATCCGCAAGAAGTTATGCGCGTCGTATTCACGGCCGGTTACTAAGCACGTAATCAGGAAAATTTATGTCGAATCCTCCAGCCCCACAATTCAATCCGGCCGGTGGTGGGTTGCCGCCCAGCCAGTTCGGAGCCCCTCCCGCCGCTGAGGGCGGTTCCGCGCCGAAAGTTGGCGCCCCTCGCGGCGTTGAAGATCTTCACATCGACGAGCTGCTGCACATCGTCGTCGACCGGAATGCATCGGACCTCCACATCTGCCAGATGTCGGAGCCGGTCATCCGCGAAGATGGTGCCCTGAAGCGACTGAACTTTGAAAAGCTCAGTCCCCAGGTTTTGCAGCGCATCATGTACGACATCCTTTCGGACGAAAACATCAACAAGTTCGAAACGACCCTGGAACTCGACTTTTCCTACACGCTTCCGCGCCGCGCTCGCTTCCGCGTTAACCTTTATCGCGATCGCGGTGCCTGCGCCGCTGCCTTCCGATTGATTCCTCAGAAGATCCCGACAGTTCGCGATTTGAACTTGCCGCCGATTCTGGAGACGCTCACGGACAAGCCCCGTGGCTTGATTCTGGTTACCGGACCTACGGGTTCCGGTAAATCGACGTCGCTTGCGGCGATGATTAACCACATCAATATCAACCGTGCCCTCCACATCATCACGATCGAGGACCCGATTGAGTATCTGCACAACCACAAGATCAGCATCATCAACCAGCGTGAACTGGGTGGTGACACGCGAAGTTTTGCCGCCGCGCTCCGTTCCTCTCTTCGAGAAGATCCGGACGTAATTCTCGTCGGTGAAATGCGCGACATCGAAACGATCCAGCTCGCGATCACCGCGGCGGAAACCGGTCACTTGGTCTTTGCAACCTTGCATACGAACAACGCGGCCGAATCTATCGACCGTATGATCGACGTTTTCCCTCCTGGACAGCAGGAGCAGATCCGTGTCCAGCTCGCCAACAACATCCAGGCCGTCGTCGCACAGCAACTCCTGCCGCGCGCCGGATCGCCCGGTCGAATTCCTGCGATCGAGGTCATGATTGCCTCTCCGGCCATCCGAAACCTCATTCGCGAGAACAAAACTCACCAGTTGCCGTCTATGATTCAGACGTCTGCCGCACACGGCATGGTCGCAATGGACCAGAGCTTGCGAGACCTTTATTTGAAGGGTTTCGTTACTCTGGATGAAGCGATGATGCGCGCGGTAAACGTCGAAGAGTTGAAGAAGATGATCAACACGCCGCAATCGGGCACGGGCGGCAACGCCCCGCCTGCGCGTCGTTAAGTTCGAGTAAGGAAGAAACACCATGCCGGTATATAGCTACACATTTCGTGACCCAAGCGGCGGCGTCCAAAAAGGCACCGCCGAGGCCGAAAGCGAAGACATTCTAAGGAAGCGTTTCGAAGAGCAGGGCTTTACGATCACCGAAGTTACGATGATCAAAGCCAAAGGCGCGAAGCAGAAGCGCTATGGCAAGGTCAAGCTTGGTAACTTGTCGATCTTTTGTCGGCAGTTTTCAACCATGGTCGACGCCGGTGTCTCGCTGGTCCGATGCTTGGACGTTCTTTCGATGCAGACGCAAGACGTCAAGCTGAAGAAGATTCTTATCGACGTCGGTGAGCGGGTTGAGGGTGGTGAAAGCCTTTCTCGCGCCATGCAGCGTCACCCGCGCTCCTTCAGCAACCTGTTTATCGGTTTGGTGCGTGCAGGTGAAATCGGCGGCGTCTTGGAGGAATCTCTCCAACGACTCGCCCACTTCCTGGAAAAGGACGTCGAACTCCGCCGCAAGATCAAGGCGGCGATGACCTATCCGGTCCTCGTCTTCGTCATGGCCTTCGGTATCACGTTCTTCCTGGTTTACTGGTTCGTTCCGCAATGGTCCAAGATTCTTCTCGACCTGGGATTGAAGTCGGATGACATTCCGGCTCCGACCCAGTTCCTGATCAGTCTGGCCCATACACTCGAAACGAAGTGGCACATCATGATTCTCACCCTCGTGGTGATCATCATCGCCTACCGATTGTTCGTAAGCACCCGGTTTGGCCGGCGAGTTATGGACCGCGTCAAGCTCAAAGTTCCCGTCTTCGGCAAGCTCCATCACAAGATTTGTATGGCTCGCTTCAGCCGAACGATGGGCACGCTGCTCACGTCCGGCGTTCCGATTCTGCAGGCGATGGAAACCGTTGCCGGTACGGTCGGTAACACGATCATGTCCGACGCCGTTATGGAAGCCCGAGCCCGTATCCGAGAAGGAGACCGAATCGGAGAGCCTCTCGAGGCCTCGCGGCTCTTCCCGCCCATGGTCGTTCATATGATCGGCGTCGGTGAGGAATCGGGTTCCCTGGACTTTATGCTCCAGAAGATCGCTGACTTCTATGAGGCAGAGGTCGAGTCGACGTTGTCGTCTCTCACGGCCGCTCTCGAGCCGATCATGATCGTCTCGCTCGGTTTCATCGTCGGCTTCATCGTCATTTCGATGTTCCTTCCGCTAGTCCGCGTTATTGAAAAGCTATCCTCCGGTGGAGACTAGCCTTTCACAATGCGAAAGCCCCGACTCGCTCGCGAGTCGGGGCTTTTTTGTTGGGGGGCAGGACCGTAAATCGTAAATGGTGGTGGCTCTTGCAAAAGACGTCTGGATGGGTGGTAAATCGTAAATTGCGTAAATCGTAAATTGACGAACGGGGAACCTGAAAACGAGGATCCTCGCAAGATCGAGGGCGTCGTGCACCACGCGGAACCGACATTTGCAATTGGCTCGGTAGTCGTAAAATGGCGAACGGGTTGCTCGTGAGAAGCCAAGCAGGGTTGTCTGAGAACTCCGGCGACTGGGCGAAATCGCCCCTCCGTCGATTTACGATTTACCATTTACGATTTACGCGGGCACTTACAGATTTAAGGCTAAACCGGTCGTTCGATGGGGCCGATTCAAGTAATCTTAGGGGGATGTCTCAGGGAGGAGATGAGTAATGGGGCTGTTCCCGGAGTGGACATGGATCGTCGGGCTCTTTATCGGCGCTTCGATTGGCAGTTTTCTCAACATGCTCATCTACCGCTTGCCGCGGATGACTGAGGAAAACAAGGAGCTTTCGCTGGCCAAGCCGGCGCACAGTTTTTGTCCCAACTGCAAGCATCCTCTGGGCCTGCCCGATCTAATTCCGTTGTTCAGTTGGCTATTCCTAAGAGGGAAGTGCCGGCATTGCGGCGTGAAGATCCCCTCGCGATACTTCTTCGTCGAGATCGTCACCGGCATACTGTGGGCGGCCGTTTGGTATCAGTTCTTCGTGGTTTCGTGGGAGCCGCTCAAAGCTGTCGCCTACATGCTCTGTATGGCGGCCCTCGTGGCTCTGAGTTGGATCGACTGGGAGTCGTTCACGATTCCGGACTCCATAAACGTTTTCGTGCTGGTGATCGCGCTTCTGTTTCACTGGGCGAATGGGACGATTATGGTGGGGCTGATCGGCGCCTTCTGGGGTTGGGCGATCCTGTGGGGCATTGGCCTCCTGGGTCGCATTCTCTTTGGAAAGGACGCGATGGGCGAGGGCGATATCATGCTCATGCGTGGGGTTGGCGCGCTCGTTGGGGTCGGTCCACTGATCATCGCGGTCGGCATCGCGGTTGCGCTTGGCGCGATCCATGGCATTCTCGCGCGGATCATTTTGAGTTTTCGAAAGTCGAAGGATGAGCCGGCGGAGGACAACACGCCGTTGCCGGAGCCGCAGACGATTCCGCAGGTGTTCATCATCGGCGGTCTTCTACTGGTGGGCGCGGACGTCATCGCTTACTTCGTGCCGCCCGTTGCGCGGCTGATCGAAAAGGCTTTGCCCAATGTTCCGGGCTTGGATGACGATGCTTGGGAGCCGCCGAGCATCGCGTACATTCCGTTCGGGCCGTTCCTGGCGGCGGGGACGGCCACGGTGATGATTTTCGAGCCCCACGTGAAGTTGTGGATCGAGGGATATATGAAGCAGTTTGGAGGGAGTTAGATGGAGCTTAGGGTGTACGATAGAAAAGACCTGAATTGTTTTGGAACACTTTGCCAAGACCTCCGGTCAGTTTATTGGGGTGACAGATAGGTGTTTAGAATGAAACGCACTGCGTTTACGTTGATTGAGCTGCTCGTCGTGATCGCGATTATTGCCATTTTGGCTGCTATCGCGTTTCCGGTTGTTGTTCGGGCCAAGGATTCCGCATACCGGAGTTCGGACCTGAACAATATGAATTCACTCCGGTCTGCTTTGCAGATTTACCGGGTGGATCAGGGCGCCTACCCACCCGCCTTGCTCGGATACGTCACGCTTTACGCGACGGGTCCGAACACCGGCCAGGTGATTCCGGCGTCTGCCCTCACCTCCTTCCTCTACCCGAGGCGAGTTCCTTCGTTCTCCGTTTTCAAGCCCTCCTATGAGCGTGCGAAGAATACGGACACGACCCTTGCGGTCTGGCCCCAGGTCGACCCGCGCGCTCCGGGTTCGGCTCCGATCGTGGATACGAATGGAGACGGTGCCTTGACGGCAGCCGACGACGACGCATGCGCTCGACAGCAGTACGGCCCGGCGACGACAGTACAGCGACGCGATCCCGTCACCAATACGTGGATCAACGCGGAGTTCTACAGCGTCAGCGGTTACGATGTCTCTCGAACGACTCTTCCGACGGGCGCGATTCGCAACGAACTGCGCTATGCCCCGTTCTGGACGTTCTGGTCGATGGGTAACGATCCCGGATGTTCGCCTGGCGGTACGCCTGGCAACGCCCTGGACGATCCTCGCCAGCTCGGCTACAGCGAGCCGCCGGAGAATACGGTTGTCACTTGGAACTCCTACTTCCGCGACATCAAGAATGGGGCAGTTCAGCACACTCGACGAGAGATCGTTCTCTTCCTCGGTGGTGCGGCAATGCCTTTCGACTCAGCGGATGCGGCCGATCGTTCCTGGCGCATGATTCCCTAAACACACCCCCTAACCTTGCGTAAGAACGCCTGGTGAAACGCTCATGGTACGTCACATGAATCTAAAATCACGCCGAAAGAGAGCCACTTCCTTAGTGGAACTGCTGGTCGTGATCGTCATCTTGCTCGTCGGCATTCTCGCCGTCGTGCAGATCTTCCCGCGCGGTCTTCAATTGATCGCGGTGGAAAGAGCCAAGACGATGATGGTCAACCTAACTCGGAGCGAGATCGAGCGGATACGAAACCACTCCGATCAGCTTCCCGAGATGATCCTGCCGGTCATCTACACCTGGACGGGCTCGGACGTGTTGATCCAAGCCGACTCCAGTCAGAACCCCAATGAGCTTGGTCCCTTCACGCAGCGCGTGGATATCAACGGCAACATTTTGGACGCCGGGGGCAATATCCTGGGCGGGCTCCCCTATCTGTCGGGTCCGAACCGGACGCGCCGAGTCATCGGTGAGGGTGGACCGATCCCGGCGCCCCGCAATGTGGGCACGTCTTATGGAAGCCTTCTGGCGCTGCAATTCGCGCCGATCGTTTACAACCCGAACTACCAGCGATTCTTCATCGTTTACGGAAACGACCTGACTCGGCGCTATGGCGCTCCAGGCGGGTTCGGCCGTGTGCGGCCTTATCAGTATTTCGTCGACGAGGCGGAAGAGACCACGGCGGCCATCTATCTGCCGCAGGGCACGGTGAACCGCAACTACCGCTTGAGCATGACGGCTTACGTCAATAACGGCACGACGAATGAGCGACGCGAGATCATCGACGTCATCATCCCCGTCGCCGCGGGTGCCAGCTACCTGTCCTTTAACCTGAGCGCCTTCGCCGGAGCGGGAACGTTCCTCGGGTGCGAATACGATTCGATTCGCGTTGCGCGGATCTTCGACGAGGTGGGCGCGTTCACGTCGGGCAATATCGACGACGACGTTTACCAGTATCGATTTATCGATGCCGTCCTCGGCATGGTTCTGTTCAATCCGGCTGGCCACAAATACATGGAGCAGCGCGGCAATCGCCGAGTGCCCCTCGTGGCGCGGGCGAACTATGACGTTTTCGATTGGCGCATTATCAAGGAAGAGTTCCGGATTCAGGATCAGGCTCCGGCCCAACAGCGCCTGAAGCTGTCGAACCTCCTTCATAAAGGCTCTCAGGGTTCGGATAACCGGATTCACGTCGGCATGGGCGTCTTCGCGGACGATGAGATCGCCGGCGTCGAGAACCGAGACTTCATTCTCATGGATCTCGCCACGGGCGCGATCTACTCCAAGCAGAGTGTCGAAGTCGACTACTCCGCGGGCGTCATCGAGATCAAGGATTTTGACAATGACCCGTCGAACGGGGTCCAAGCTCGAATGAAGTATCCGGGTGGCCTTCCGGTCACTGTGGACGCTGGCGGACGCCTCGTGCGGGCCTTTTATCAAGGCACTGGCGAATGGGCGCTGCAGGTCACCAAGGCGGCTTCGCTGTATCGACAAAATGTTGGGGCTCCTAGTGCCGGCCGATACTATCCGGGCGGGTCCTCGCAGTTCTTCTTCGGCGTGCCGTTTGCGGCAGGCGAAGGTCTGACGCGAATCTACTTCCCGCCGATGGACGCGGGCAAGAAGGTCACGATCGGTGAACTGTACTACGACGTCGCCGGTGGCGGCGAGCCTCGCAAGATCATGGATCAGGATTTCCTGATCACGAACTCCCCCGCGGACGCCGCGGTTGGACTGCCCTACGTCGATATTCGAACAATTGCGCCGGATGCGCTGTCGATTAACTACGCCCGTTACGGATACGGTGTTCGGAACGTGCAGGGGTCGTCGCTCACGGTTAAAGCTTTCTGGAATCCAGCCTTCTTTAACCTCACAAACGATGAAGCGATCAACCTCGAGAACGTCGAGCGCTGGGGACGGAACTGGCGGCGTGTCCAGACGGACACGATGATGCGAAAGGAGAGCGGTCTTTGAGAAAGCAACGAGCATTTACGCTGGTCGAACTGTTGGTGGTCATCTCGATCACGGCGGTCATCCTTGCCCTGCTGATCATCCCGATCGTTCAGAGCTTTAACTTCACCCGCTCGGCCCAAGGCTTCGCCGACGGCCAAGAGCGCGCACGTAGACTCATCGAGCGCGTGGTCAACGAGATTGCGAACAGCCCGGGAGTCCGGGACAACGCCGGCGACCAGGGCCGCCTCGCGATCGTCATTCCCGGCAACGACGGCACGAACGTGCTGCTCCATGCCGACTATGCAAAGCTCGACATTTTGGTGCCTCTTCAGGGTGACCCCCTGCTCCGCGGACCGAGCGGCGCCTACATCAACCCGATCACCGGCATTGAAGACCCGACGTTGAAGCATTCCATGGGCCAGGTGGTCTTTCCGGCCGCGCCGGGCGCTTCCGTGGTTCGCTACTACATTTGCCTAAAGAAGCCGCTTGGCCAAAACGGTCTCGATCCGGCTTTCTACTATAACCCCTATGTCGACTACAAGCGACAGGGTGGCACGCGATGGATGCAGTTGTCGGGTCAGGAAGATAACCTGTACGTTATCCGCCGGGCCGAAGTGACCCCCAAGATTTTCAATCCCGGTACGGGCCGCTTCGAAGTCAACACATCTTTCTTTGATACGGACGTCAACGGCGAACCCGTGATGGACGATCCGTACTTCATGACGCAGGATCCTCCCGGTCTTCCTCCGCTCGTTGGCGCCGCTCGGGCGGCTAAGGCCGCTCGGATCAAGAACTGGGTGCGCGCTTCGCAGATCATGACGGAGTTCTATCGCTTCGATGCGATCCAGCCGATGATCAACAAGACCAGTCGGCAGCTCCTGACGATCGGCAATGTGCCGCGCGTTTCCGCTCTCGTTCAGTTCCGGCCGACTTCGGTTTCGAACGAGCCCGCAACGGCTTCTTCGAACAACCGCCTCGGCGTCGAGTTCGACGGCATCGCCTCGAGCGTTAGCGACGTCATGCGGACGAAGAACGGAGCTTGGAGCTCAGGCAGCGTTCGCATCTATCCGACGGCTTACGATCAGGCCGATCCGAACGCCAACTCCTATTTCATCGTTCAGTTCGACCCCCGAGTCGGCGTTCGCTCGCACCGCATCTATCGGTACGATCCGGACCTCGACACCGACGCGGATGACCGCAACGGTGAAGGCGATCCGACGGACGATATCGAAGTCTTCGACGTGCTTGCCTATCAGCAGCAGATTCGGCTTGGCCGGCTCTATCCCTTCCGCCGGGCGATGGAAGCATCGAACACGCGATCGGGATGGCTCGGTAATCCGGCGCTTCGCTCGATGTTCGTGCCGTTCGTTCCCAACCAGAACCAAGGCAAACTGACGTTCTCGGTTGGCATCGAAGAGTGGGGAATCGACGACACCACCGGTGGTATCCCACCGCGGGCCGATCTTAATCTGCCGAGCTTGCTGACGGGACCGGAGACGACTCCGACCACCGATCCGACGCCGGTTGGCAACTTCTTCGATCCGATCTACCAGAACAACATGAACGGCCTGTTCAACAAGGTTTGGTTCGATCATCCTGAGCTTCAAGCTCCAGGTGGCGTGCATCGGTTCATCTATCTGCCCGTGGTTCCGCAGGCGGATGGAACGGCGAGCCCGCTCGATCCGGATCCCGCGGTTGGCTTCCAGCACGGTCAAATCGTGCCCGGCAGCGAGATCATTACGGGTCCCAGCCAGATTCCCGGTCCGAACTATGGCCAGCCGGTCAAGTACACGCGGACGACCCGAAACCCGGGCCCGAACCAGTACAAGATCAACTATGTCGATCTGACGGAGCCGAACTACGCGCTTCTCGGCTACGCCAACCCGCCTGCGATTTACACGGCCAACAACTTTGTCTCCGCGATCATTCAGCCGCGGTACAAGGCGGGCTACATCCAGTTCAACTCGGATCCGACCCTGCCGCTTCCTGGAAGCGTGGGTGGTGGTGCTCCGATCTCCGTCTCCTATCGGTTCCAGTTCAATCAACCGGGCGACTCAGTCTCCGTCGACTACGACACGCGGACGACGATGGACGTTTTGCTCACGGTTCGCAACTTCCCGACTTCTACCCTGCAGACTCCCGCGATGATTACCGTCAAGGGATCCGCGCCGATCCGCAACCTTTCTCGATAGCCATGAATACTTTGCCTTACAGCAAGCGCCTCGCCCTTCGGCGAGGTCAGGTCCTTCCAGTCTCGATCATCATCCTGGCTATTCTCTTGGTCCTGGGTTTTGTGTTCCTTGGAATCCTTAATCGGAACCTCCAGCAGGGCGCGACGGGTCAGCGGCGATCAGAGGCGGAAGATCTGGCACGCGCCGGCATCGACTACGCTCATCGCCAGCTAATGCACAGCGATACGCGAGCCGACTACCGGCCGCCCGAAATTCAACTCGCCGGAACCGGTGTGGATTTCACACGCGATCCGGATGCGTTCTATCTTCGGCCCGGCAGTGGTCTGCCGTTTAGAAACGGCGCCGATACGATGATCGATCGTGGCGGCCCGGACGGGCTTGGACCGTACTCTCGCTATCTCTTCGAGCGCGGCCGCGCCTTGATTCGAATCAGCTATCGCCCGAGCGATGCGAATATGTTCGATGCGAACCCCACCGGTCCGCTTCGCCAGCCGGGTCTCGCCCGCTCCTATATCACGGTCGAAGTCATCGGTCGCGTCGGTCGGCTTGATCCGAACGACCCGACGACGTTGACCAACAACAGTGGCGTGCAGTTTCGCAACTATCCGGACTTCGCCACGATGCGAGCCGCTTACGAAGACATGCGGACTCGCGACAACCGATTCGTCGGTTCGCGCAAGCTCATGGCGTTCGCTTCGATCGGCATGCTCGAGCACAGCCTTTACGTCACCGACCTCGACGATTCTTCGCTTCCCGCGGACATCGGCATCGACCTGGACGGCGGCGCGAACTTCAATGGCATCGCCTTCTCGCCTCCCGTTATGTACGGTGGCCAGGTGCCCGGTCCGGCCGGTTCGCCTATTCAGGGTGGCGGCGGTATCTGGATCAACGGTAATGCTCGCTTCTTCGGAAATGTGGCTGCGATCCTCAACCAAGGCCTCGGCGACAAGATCATCATCACGGATTCGGTCATTGGCGGAAACGATACCGCGCTCCTTCGCATGATCCGCAAGGTTGGCGACGAGTCGTCTACTGCGAATGATGACCTTATTGACCTGAGCAACCAAACCGGATTTATTAATGCGGCTCCGTCTCCCGGACGGCTCGACAGCTCCGCGCCCGGCTTCCTCACCTACGGCGGTCTCTTCCGCGATGGTTACGAAGCGACGGACCCGGACGGCTGGTCGCGATACGGCAAGCGCAAGCTCGCGCCCCGATTCACGGAACCCGATCCGCAGACCGGAATCGTCACCTATTTCAAGGAGACCGCTCAGAGCGGTGCCCTTACCGCCGCCGGAAACATCGGTCGCTTTGGCTTCGGCCAGGGTGTGTACGTTGGCAACCTGGCGGATCGCCAGATCGGTTCGGACGAGGACGCTCGCGAGAACGCGGGCAGCAACCAGTCGCTCATTTACGATTGGCTGAATCCGAACAACGGTCAGCCCGGAAGCGGTTGGCAAGGCCAGTTCTACATTCCGATCGGCGCAACGATGCGCTTGACGTGGGATGGCTTCGTGAT
>JBKJIP010000429.1:0-3249 GCA_046598515.1 Fimbriimonadaceae bacterium
ATGGCGACGACACCCTGAATTGGATCGCCGCCCAGCCTTGGAGCGATGGCGGCGTGGGCATGATCGGAGGAAGCTACCTAGGCTTCGTGCAATGGGCCGCAGCCGTAACCGGGAACCCGGTTTTGAAGTGCATCATCCCCCAAGTCAGCCCGCCCGACCCCACTCTGAACTTGCCCTGGGACAACGGCGTTTTCATGCTTACCCCGGGTTTGTGGTGGTCGCGTATCGTCATGGAGCGGCAAGCCGATATGGCGGCCGCCGGGCAAGGAATCTCCGACTTTAAGCCCTTTGCCGCGCTTCCGGTCAGCCGAGTGGACAATGCGATGTTCAAGAAGGACATTCCCTTCTTCGATCTCTGGCTTCAGCGACCCATGATCGCGGACTGGAAGGGCTCCTTCCGGATGGATCAGATCAAGGATGTAAAGATCCCGGTTATGCACGTGAGCGGCGTCTGGGATGGCGACGGCATCGGCACCCGTCTCCACTATGAAGCCCTTCGAGGGAGCGGCAATCAATGGCTCGTATTCGGTCCGTGGGAGCACGGATTCAACATGAAGACGAAGTTCGGCGACCAGGATTACGGGCCAGACTCGGTTCTGGAACTGGACTCCGTCTATCTTCGCTTCTTCGACGCTCATCTAAAGGGCAAGGAAGTTGCCCTCGACAAGCAGCCTCGCGTCCGATTCTTCGTAACCGGCTCCAACCGATGGAACGAAGGCGCCTCTTGGCCGCCTGAGGGTTCGAAAGCCAACGCTCTGTTCCTAAGCGGAGGCATCGCGAATGGCGGTGGTTCCAAGGGCACGTTGAAGTCAAAGCCCGGAAACAGCAAGGACACCCTGGACTATGATCCGATGAAGATCCAGCCGCCGAAGAAGGGTTTCGAGGTGGATTCGAGCGCGGCAACCACAACTTTTAAGCTCAAAGAACTGAGAAATGCCGACCTTCTTTACGTTTCGGATCCTTTCAAGACGGCGACCTCCCTAACCGGAGTCGATGCCGATTTGTTCGTATCCACCAGCGCTAAGGATGCGAGCTTCTTCGTCAGCGTCGGCGAAGTTTCGCCCGATGGCAAGTTTCGGCTTCTGGGCCAGAACGGCAACGGCACGATGGCCGCTCTTGCGAATGGTGGATCGGTCGTAACCCCCGGCAAAATCTACAAGATCACGCTGAAACCGTGGTATTTCGCCCATCAGTTCAAGGCGGGCACGCGCCTTGGGATTCGGGTGACGAACGACCTCTTCCCGCAGTACGCCAAGATTCCGGGAACAGGAGAATCGCTCTTTACGGCGACGAAGTACGTGCGCTCGAAGAACACGGTTTACAAGTCGTCGAAGTATCCGAGCCGAGTTAGGTTCTGGAGTTTCGACTTCTAAGCCGTCCGAACGTTTCTCGCCACCCGCGATCGGGTGGCGAAGCCGACCAGTTCTCAAGGTCACTTGGGTGGGCGCAATCTGGTCAGCGCGACACACGAGGGCGTGTGTAGTGAACGCAGCTGGCCCTTCGAACTCAGTCCAAATCCCAAAACCGTCGTCGGGCCTCGACGGCGTTCTTGCGGACATCTCCGACGGAGGCGTTGATATGGCCCACTTTGCGGCCCTCGCGCAGAGTCTTGCCGTACCAGTGCACATGCGCCCCGGGAACAGCGAGAGCGCGGGCGAGGGCGGCCTTCAAACCGAAAGCTCCCTCGCGGGGAGCGAGTAAGTTCGCCATGCAGACCGGGGGCCCGCTAAGCAGGTGCGGCACCGGCAACCCCATGGTTAGCCGCACATGCATCTCGAACTGGCTGACTTCGCCCCAATCGAGCGTGTAGTGTCCCGAGTTGTGCGGGCGCGGCGCAATCTCATTGACGAGAATCGCCCCGTCCTCACGTTCAAAAAGCTCGACTCCGAAGAGCCCAAGACCGTCGACAGCTTCCACCGCCGCGATGGCCACCTCGCTCGCATCGATGTTGGCCGGGAAAACCAGATCGCAGACGCTATTCTTCTGGACCGTCTCCATCGTCGGATAAGCGCCGGTGAAGGTCGGCGTTCGGTAGACCATCACGGCGAGCTCACGGCGGAAAGGAACAAACTCCTCAGCCAGCCAACCGGGTTCGTCCGGTTGCAAGGCGTGAGGCTGAGCCCACACGGATCGCAGTTCTTCAAATTCTTCCAAATTCTGAGCGTATTTCGTTCCCTTGCCGTCATAGCCGCCAAATCGAGCTTTCAGTACGAAGGGGAATGGCAAGTCGACGTTATCGGCGACAACCACCGCTCGGGGGCTGGGGACTCCGGCTTTGGCATACGCCTGCCGTTGAGCGAACTTGTCTTGAACAAGAGCGAGGGTATCCACTCGAGGGGTCAAGCGATCGGGATCGAATCCGGCAATGGCCATTCCGCTCCGCAGGGCATCCGCAGGTATGAACTCGTTTTCTAGCGTCGCCAACTCGCAGCCGGCGAGTAAAGCGGCGATCGCCTCGGGATCGCTCAGGGCCCCCTGAATAGCTGGCGCGACCTGCGCGGCCGGAGTGTCCTCTCCGGCGTCGAGCGAAAGGCATCGTAGTCCCATCCGCTGCGCCGCCTGAATGCTCATTCGGCCCAACTGACCGCCGCCCAGAAACCCGATATCCGCCTTGTGACTCAAGTTGAAGAGTTTACGAGAAATTTTCGAATCGGTCTCATAATCAGAACTGACGATGCCCTCTCTCAATGCTCTCGCCGAAGCCAAGAACTTGCCTGCCTGGAGCAGTGAGCCGGTCGGTCACTTCCGGCGGCCTCTGGGACCAGATGCGGCCGAGTTCTTTCGTGAGAACGGCTTCTTGGTTGTGGTCGATGCATTGAATGCCGACGAAGTCGAGCAGCTTCGCGAAGAGACCTCTGCGATCGCCAAGGGTGAGCGCGGAGCACTCGGGGGACGCCCCCAGCTGACAGGCTCGGAGACCGAAGATGAAATCCTGAAGAGCATCCTGTGCATCCACTTTCCACACAAGGTCAGTCCCCTGATGTTCGATTGCCTGTCCCATCCGTCGATGGTTGAGGCGTTAACTACTGTGATCGGGCCGAATGTGAAGTGCATGCAGTCGATGCTATTCATCAAGGCAGCGGGAAAGCCAGGGCAGGCGTGGCATCAGGATGAGGTTTACATTCCGACCCGGGACCGCTCGCTCTGCGGGGGCTGGTACGCCTTGGACGACGCGAATGTCGAGAATGGATGTCTTTGGGTTCTGCCCGGCTCGCAGAAGGACGGGATCATGTACTTCCAGGAATGGCA
>JBKJIP010000439.1:0-8856 GCA_046598515.1 Fimbriimonadaceae bacterium
GCCCGAAGGGCCAGCCGCGCACGACGGAGGCGATAGCCGGAGGAGACTCGGCTGGCCCTTCGGGCCGACTCGGGGAGTCGACAAGCACCTCCCGGATACCCTCACCCCCTCTCCCTCCCGCGCACGATACATCACGGCAAGGAGAGGGGAAATCCTTGGGGAAATCCTACCGCTTCTTCGCGAAGACCAAATAGTTGACCTTCAAGAATCCCGGGGCAAGCTTTCCGTACATGAGGCCCACCCAATAGGCGAACTTCGAAAACTCCAAGTACGCCGGAGCCTGCTCGACAGTGTAGATGCACACCTCGAATCCGGCCCGTTCCAACGCTTCCTTAATCGCACCCTTCGTATTGCAGCGATAGAATTTCGGGAAGGTGTCCTCTTCCTTTCGCGATTCCTGGGCCTTCGACAAGATCGCGTCGTGCTTCTTGTCCGGGATCATCGAGGCGATCAGGGATACGTAGTGATACTTGTTCGGCGTGCGCAGGCAAAGGGTGCCGCCGGACTTCATGACCCGTGCGGCTTCTTTGAAGAACGCGTCAGGATCGGGCACGTGCTCGAGGACATAGTCGCTGTACGCCAAATCGACGCAAGCGTCGGGGATCTCCCACTTGTTGTCCTTGATCAGATGAAACTCATCGATGAACGGGTTTACCGAGGCCGCCGGGTTAACGTCGATGCCGATGATCTTCTTGCAGCGACCTTTGAAGTTGCGCATCCATCGTCGAAACTCGACCTTGTCGTCCTGAAGGGCACCGCGACCGCAACCGATGTCAAGCATCGTATCCTCGGGCCTAAGAAGGGCGTTGATGCGGGTGTAAAACGCGATCCCGATATCCGTCCGGTCATAGCCGCCGTAATCCAGTTCGGGGAAAAAACGGCGCTTGAACTGGGAAACCTTACTCATCGGACCCCAAGAGTGTGACATATGCTGGGCCACCGTAGATTCACGAGAATCTAAACTGTCGGCCAAAGTGCGAAGCTTTCACGGCCAAATGAGCGTATGAAGGTTCCGATGCGCATCGTTTTGTCCCTTTTCGCCTTCGCCGCCGTGGCGGGAGCGATAGCCCAAACGATATGCATCGATCCCGGCCATCCGAGCGAAAATGGAGTGGGAACGAAGGGCAAAAAGCAATCCGAGGTCGCCGTTGCCTGGGAAGTCGCTCTGAAACTTGAGCATCTCCTCAAGGAGAAAGGCTACACCGTGGTCTTAACCAAGAACAGCCTCATGAAGAAGGTGACGAATAAGGAGCGGGCCGAAATCGGCAACGCCGCGAACGCGGACTACGTCGTCCGCCTTCACTGTGATGCGGGCCAAGGCTCTGGACTCGCAACGTATTATCCAGGCGCCCCCGGCCGAGTCAAAGGTGTCCGCGGACCGTCCAGTGATGTCATCAAAAGCAGTAAGGCGCTGGCACAGAAATTCCATCCCGCCGTAATCAAAGCCTTGAATAAGAGCCTGCGCGATGCCGGGCTGCACACGGATAAAAAGACCATGATCGGCTCCCATCAGGGTGCCTTAACCGGCTCTATCTTTTCCAAGGTGCCCGTCGTGCTCGTCGAAATGTGCGTGCTGCAAAACCCGAAGGATGAGGCGTTCATCGCCCCAGATAGCGGAAAGCTGAAAATGGCCCAAGCCCTGCTCGCTGGAATTCAAGCGGCCGTGCCGAGAAGAAAATAATGCGCTGGCTCTTCGTCTTTTTTATCGTCGTGTCCGCCGTAGTCGTGATGACGAATCGTTCTGGCCCCTGGCCAAACGAAAGCCTCGACGCGGCCACGATCTTGGCCAAACGAGATCACCGCGGAGTGATCGCTATCGTCGGAGCCGAATGGTGCGGGTACTGCAAGAAACTCGACCGCAAGACCCTTGCCGACAGCAAAGTCAAAGATGCGCTAAAGGGCTATCACGTCGTGAAGATCGATGCCGACAGTTCCCAAGGCAAGGAGTTCTCAGCGAAGTACGGAGTGAAGGGCTTACCTACCGTCGTCTTCCTCGATGAGGATGGAAACGAGAGAGATCGAATCGAGGGCTTCGTTCCGCCCGAAATCTTCCTGACCGCTCTACGCAAATAGAGAAACGGCCCAGTCGATTCGATTGGGCCGTTTCGGCTTAAGCATGCAGCTTAGAGCGTTCCGCGATACTTCTTCCACGAGAGCGTGTCGTACTTGCCCGTTGTCGGGAAGTAGGGCGGCGGGTAGTCCGCCAGTCTCGGGTCGTAGTGATAGTTCTTAGCGTAACCGGTCTGAAGGTTGCCGCCCGAAATGGTGCCAACCGCGCCGCGCGCTTTCTGAATGACGCCCCCGATCAGCTTCAATGATCCCGTAGGCGACTTCGTGTTGTAGTCAGCAACGCCGAAGCTACCGTCGGCGACCGTTTCTCCGCCGGCGAGAATAACCGCATCGATTTCCATGTTGGTCGGCGCACCGGCGGCAACGGTTACGTTGCGAGCTATCAGACCGAGGGTTCCGGCGGCAAGATTCGTCGCATGAGATAGCGGTAGTGTCGCATCAGGGGTCGTTGCATACCTAATGGGCTGCGGAATCGTGATGTTCTTGCCATTATTGACATCCGCCGCGATGGTGTAAGCGTTACGATTCGTGATCGTGCCTCCCGAAACCACATTGTTGCCAATCGTGCCTTGCAGTGCCGTGATATGCCCCGTTGTGAAGAGCACACCGGTGCCGGATCCGGAGACGGTTGTTGCCGAAGCCGATCCGACTTTAACTGTCCGCGTGTTCGCGGCGAGATTTACCGTAATCTTCGTCGTGGTCGAACCTTGAACAACTGAGAAGACTTGGTTTCCACTCTCGACGGATAGCGTTACGGCAGAATCGCCGCGAATGTAGATTCCGCCGTTTGCCGGAACAAAAACTCCATTTGAGCCCGGGAAAGAACTGTTCGCCCCCCATGCCGCGTCTCGCTGAATGTCCGAAGACGACGGCATTGGAATCCGGTCGACACCCAAGCGATAGCCACGACTACCGTCCCGATAGATCTTCAGGAACTGAGCCTCGGTCGTCGGATTGCTCGGGTTGTAGTTCATCGAGTTGCCGACGGCGGTGACGATATCCTCGAAAATGGGCTCCGTGCTGTTCTGCCAGTCGATCTGGAAGTTGCTTCCTCCATTGTTGTTGCTGTGGGCAGGACCACGAATCTTGTCGCCGCGGAAGAACCAAATCCGGCCACCTGAAACGGAAGAAGTTTCCGAGTCCGTGAAATACGCGTAGCGACCAAAGGACTGTTGCCGCATGAACACTTCGACCCGCTCCTTTTGACCATAAATGGTTCCAGTGCTGATGATCTTGTACGCCTTCAGAATCGCGTTGCTATTGTTCGGCTCCGGAACAATCTGCACTGTGTAGGTTCCCGCACCCAGCGCCTGGTTCGTACCGAAAGGGGTTAATGTAGCGGTCCCCGCCGGCGGGTAGGGCTGATCCTCCAGCCATCGAGAACCACGCTCGACCCCGGATTCGGCAACATTGAACGCAAGGGTGCCTTGCTCGAGCCGCCTTGAGGCATGCAGGCCTCGCAGCATCGTCGTAAGCACGGCTGATCCGAGAGTTACGATGAGGAAGGTGGTGAGAACCACCGGAAACAGGGCGCCTCCCTGACTTCTTCGCATAATTCTGATCGTCATTGCAGGTAGTTCCTCATGAGAATGGCGCGGTGATTCATCGCGCAGGTAAACGTATCGCCGCCGAATGTCGATTGAACTTGCAGGTCCACACTGAGGCTGCTGGGGCTTTCGCTTTCGAAGTTCACGTTTGTGACACTCCGGCAGACCGGCCGAGCGGTGGTGCCAACCTTCCAGCGAACTAGACAGGTGCCGGTTGTACTTCGCGTCCCGTTCGGATTCCCGCGATAGTATTCGATGTAGTTAACAGTGTCCAAGACCTTACGGTTGAAGTTGCCGTTCGCATCTACGACCGGGTAGTTCACCCGAATCCAGGTTGAACTGAGAATGGTAAAGGATTTGGCTTCCTGCAAGTCCTCCGTGATCCACTGGATTCCCTTGGACGCGGTTTGGTCGACATTAAGCTGCGTCGTCCCCCGCTCGAAGCTTTTGCCGACGCTCACGGTCATCGCCCCCGCCGCGGCCACACATAGGACCGTGAAGGTCATCGTGATCATCAGCTCAAAAATTGAAAGTCCACGTTTTCGTTTCATAAGATCACTTCGCGATGAGGGTCACGACGGAAAGGGTCCCGTTGCCCTGCCTTGCGGCCGCCCCGGTCCAGGTGAGCGTGACGGTCACGCGTTTGATATTCGCGTCGAAGTCCGTCACCGCGATAGTTCCCGTTGCCGCCTTGTAGTAGGTGGTGAGATTGTCGGTTACATCCCAACGGAACGGGCTCGACGTTGCCGTCGAGTCGATGATTTCAGCGTCCCTCAATTCGCTGTAGGTCAGCCGCCCATAACCAACTCCACGGAGTTGGTCGATCTTGTGTTGGATAAGACTCGTCGCCTGCTGGTGACTGCTCATCATCCGCTCCGTCTTGATGGCGGGAGGAATCAAAGCCGAGAACATCATCGCCGCCGACGAGATGATGAGGATCGCGAAAATGACCTCGAGTGTTGCGGATCCTCGCCGACGAGGAATTTGCCTTCTGGTTCGAATAAAATTGCCCATGGTACGTACGCGCAGCGCTATTGCGTCAATCGGATTATCAGCATCTCGATTCAGAATCTTCCTGGTATCGGTGCGAGATAATCTCCTTCTACTTCCTGCAAGATACATGCCGTTCTTGAACCCGTTTTGAATCTAAGGCCCACACGGCCCAACGGAAACAAAGCGTGAAACGGAAGGCTGCAATATTAATATCGGTCCCCATCGCCTTGATCGCAATAGGTTATTGCTTGATCGCGATAGGATATTGGGCGACCAGCATCGGAGGAAGCCAATGTGGGCCGTGAATGATCGTGTCGCGGCGACGGCCTCTCGCGCAGTGAAAACTCCCGCGCCGAGGACCCAAAGCGCGTCCCGGGCGCACTCGCCCTAGAAAGCCTTAACTGTCAGCGTGGCCGTCCGCGTCGATGTCCCACTCTTCACAGTGAAAGTGACAACCTCTTGCGCGGTCACCTGGCGCGTGCCGATAACCCCACCCGCGATCCCATTGCCGCCCCGAACCGTAATGCCCGGGTAGGACGAGATGGCAGTATTCTGCGAGACCGAGATGACCAAGGGAATATCTTGGTTTGGAACCGGGCTGACCGAGACTACGATCGCAGCATGGCCACCCCCATAGATAGACGGAGGATCAATGATAAGTCCCGTCAAATTGGGCATTACCATCATGCGTGCAGTTGAATCACTCGTGCGCGGAACGCTCGAGTTCGTGCGCGTATGCCGATAGGTGAAGGTATCGATCCCCGCGAATCCACTGTCCGGCATGTAAGAGAATGTGCCATCGCTCTGCAGGTTGACGGTGCCATTGGCAGGTTGCGCCACCACACTGGTTACCGACTGAGTGATCTGATTGTCGTTCGCGGAAACTCCCTCGCCCGCTGCGTTAAAGATTGTGCCGGTCTGAGACATGAACTCATCGGGCCGAGCAAGTCCCGCAAGCTCGTACTTGACGATGAAGGCATCCTGTCCTTGAGCTCCACTGCCGTTCGCGATGGCGTAGAGATCCCCCATGGAATCCATCACCATTCGGCTAATCAGGAAGTATGGATTGGTGGTCTGGGCGCTCGAACCGAACAACATTTGCGTCCACGAGTAGGTCGGATAATAAAAAGTCGAATAGTCGCGGGACACATTCATCGCCTGAATCGTGGTCGGCCGTGCTCCCGATCCCATGAGGTTCAGGCCCACGAAGTATTCGCCTCGACTGGGGGCGGCCGCGATGGCGCGAACCTCTTTGTTCGCCTGCAAACCGTAAGTGAAGGAGCCACCCTTTGCATCGAGGTTTTGATAGAACGGACGCGCCTCGCCCAGAAAAGTTTGGCTTCCTGCAAGGAAATAGTTTCCGTCCATATCGACCGCGAAAGCCGTGACCGAATAGGCTTCGTAGATGCCACCCGACATTCTCTTGTTAATCTGGGCCCCATTCGCATCATAGCGAACGATCGTCGCTCCATCCGAATGCGTGGAGTTGTTAATCCTCGACTCCATACACATTGTCGGCGACTCATTT
Organism: Fimbriimonadaceae bacterium; assembly: GCA_046598515.1. GTDB lineage: Bacteria > Armatimonadota > Fimbriimonadia > Fimbriimonadales > Fimbriimonadaceae > JANJUB01. Next base: position 6,139 of record JBKJIP010000439.1, read on the forward strand.
GGCCCAAGACCAAACCCTCGAGGATAGTCGAATCCGGGGGCATTGTTAAAGTGGCGCGACCAGAGGATTGACCCCGTTCGGCTGAACTTGAGGATCGTGTTCTTGATCGTCGTCGGAAAGGCGTTGTTGACTCCACAGACATAAATGTCGCCAACTGAATTGACAATGACATAGCGACCGTGTTGATCTGTCGCAGTCAAACCGGGATAGGCGTAGTCGCGGGTCCACGCAACTGTCCCGGTTGCCGTAAAGTGGGTCGTGCGCATCTTCTTTGCGGCGCCTGCGCCGACATAGCCGGTTGCCGTGCCTTCGCCGAGGCTGTTAACATCGATGTCATACCAAGAGCTTTCCGCGGGGCCGGTCGTATCGTAGAGGATCGCGCCCGAAGCGGCCGCCAACTTGATCACGCGGCTCTTGCCATCGGCGGGAGGATTCCACTCCGTCTGACCCGCGACGATGGGATGTCCATTGGGATCGATGGTGATCGCCCGGCTGACGGCATGACCGCTCGTGGCGGCGATGAACTTCTCCCAGAGCTTGACTCCGTTCTTGTCGTATTTGACAACTACGATCTCATACTTCGTGGAAGTGGTGTTAACCGAGCTGCCGCACACATACACGTTGCGTTGCGTGTCAACGGCGAGGTCATCGTAAACGTCGGTGCCTGCCCGCGCCGTAGTCTTGAGCCAAAGTCTCGTCACAGGCTGCGTAAAGCCGATCGTAACTCCGCCCAACATTAAAAAGGCAAGCACCCACTTCATGAGATGAGTATAGGGGATTAGTCCACAGGATCGGAAATCATGCGAGGATTCTAAAGGAAATCCCAATGAGAGTCGGACAAGGATGGAATAACTCCTACGTGCAGCAGACAAGTTTAGGTTATCCGCTCGTGGGATGCAAGCGGGATATCGATTCGGGCGAAAAAGCCTTCTTCCTCTCGACCTACCGACTTTATGTAGCGACCGGCACCGTCTGCCGCTTCGTGGCTTGGGCCTCGTTTTCCGCTTTCGCCGCCGCCATGAGCCTCAGCTTGTTGGGCGTCCGACTTCCGGACTGGGCATCCTTCGGCATGCTGGGCATCCTGACTGGCCTCTACGCCTGTCTTATCGGCCTGCGAGCCTGGCCGCATGACAAACAACTTCGCAAGGATAGGCGCGCCGGGTTCTTCGAGCTCTATGCCGATGGCACGCACCAATTCGTCCGCTGCCCGCATTCAGGGCTGATCCTGTCTACAGACGGCAAGGTTAGCAAGTCCGCCGAGTGGGTGCCGTCCGTTGTGGACTGCCTTCCCCAGCCAAACGATCGATTCCCTTTCCGGGTTCGAACCTTGGAAGTGCCCGACAACGCGGTGCAGTTCAGACCAATGGACGCGCAAGAAGTCAAGCAGATGCGCGGCTTGGTCCGGTGCGGACTCCTGATGTGGGTCGTGTTCTTGGCTCTGCAGGTCATGCTCATTGTCCTAAGCTTCTCCGAACTCGCCCTCTACGGGACCGGCTTCAGCTTCACGCTCCCTATTCTCTTCGCCCTCTGGCTGATTGTCGAGATGCCGAAGGCGTATTGGGAAGCATTCTCACTGTTCGGCCTAATCCGTGACGTGCGCCGCAAGATGTTGGCGACGGTTCGAGTGCAACATGCGGACGTCACCGCCGATCTCGAGGTCCTTCCGTTCAGCCACTACGTCTGGTCGGTCAATGCGAGCCCAGCCCCTTGGCGGCTGCTTCGAACTGACTTGCAGTGAGTCTTCACTCCAGGTGTAGAAAACCTCGAACACATACCCATTGCCTCCATCCCGCCACGGGTGCCCGTCCCGCGACATCCCATTGCCGGCGCTCGCCCGAAGGCCGCGTCGCAACTCCTCCGGCTAACGCCTTCGTCGCCTGCGGCGCGCCCTTCGGGCTTTGTTGGATTGGCGACCCCTTCCGGAGGTCTTCGACCTCCGGCTACTTTCAGCGACCCACTATCGTGGTCGTTTCGCTTGCTTCGCTCGCGAATTCGGAACTCCCTCGTGCTGGTGAGTCCGTCCACTAACCAGAGGTCGCGTTCACTGGTTCGCCCATTCACCATTCACAGTAAATCGCAAATGGTAAGTCGTAAATCGACGAACGGGAACCGACCAGACCCAACCCGCCTTTGCGCGACAACATGCTTGGGCCTCTCGTTCACCTCCGTCAATTTACGATTTACAGAGCCAATTGCAAATGTCGGTTCCACGTGATGGAAACGAACCCGAACTTTCGAGGATCCTCATTTTCAGGTTCCCCGTCCGTCGATTTACGATTTACAATTTACGATTTACTGCGCATCCAGACGACCTTTTCAATTGGCTCAATAACTCGTACAGGGCCAAAAGACCCGGGCACCAGGCAAGCTCTGGCGTTTACAATCCTGGATATGAAGCGTGCCGTCATCGGAATCGCCGTTCTTGCCGCCGTGGGTGCCGGCGCCTACTTTGGCAAGGGCCTCATCGTGCGGAAGCAACCGCTCAAGGCGGGCACCTCCGTGAAGCTCATCCTGATGCGCCAGCTTGAGGCGGGCAAAGAGAAGGAAGGGGACGAAGTTCTCTTCATCGTGGGCCAAGATGTCCTTGCCGCCAACGGCGGAATCGCCATCGAGAAAGGCGCGGGCGTGAAAGCCATTATCAAGCAATCGCGCGGCGAAAACGCGTTGAGCGGAATCACGAACCGGCCCGGCCGACTCGCCGTAGAGTTCGTCGGGGTC